>JANXPR010000248.1 GCA_025357215.1 Acidobacteriaceae bacterium
CACGCACGAGATACTCATCGCTCTTGCGGACCTGCAGGCTCCACAAGCCGTACGCCAGAAACAGGAACACTGCCAGCGTGACGTACTGAATCACCGTAAGTTTAAAGTGCGGAATTTCTTCGCGACCGGGCATATCAATTGCGTGTGGCCGTTATTGCCGAACAAGGTGTGGAATTTAGGCTGACGCTTATGTCTTTAGATTACCGCATTTTTGCCCGTGCGCGTGTAAGCGAAAAACCCCAAGACGAGTTACTGAAGGATTACGGTCTGCCGGGCGTGGCGGATTACCTGCCGACTTTGCGCGCCGAGCCACGGTTTAAAAGCGCAGATCGCCGCCAGCCAGCGTGGCTCTTTGGGCCGTGTGGAGCGGAGCGACAAAATCAAAGCCTGGGGCGAAGCAGCTAATTCCGAAGCTTGAAACGATCCAGGACAGCAAACAAAGCCACGGCCAGGAATCCATTGGCCAGAGCTTGGATCAGGGTGTGTCCCCACTGCCACGGCTCGCTGGCGCCTACCAGTCCAAGATCAATCACCATGTATGCAATGTGGTGGATGATGAAGAAGGCAAAGGTCATCAGGAAGCGGGAGCCAGGGTTGTCCACGTCCACTTTTACGCCCAGCGACGACGCCAGGTAGCCAATGATCGTCTTGGCGATCCCGAAAATACCCAGCGGATGGTGCGTGAGCGCGTCCTGCAAGGTCCCGATGAGGGCACCGGTGATCATTCCGGGCACCGGCCGGCGGCGAGCGACGGCAAAGAAAATGGTCACCAGCAGCGGCAGATCAAAGATCCTGAGAAAGCCCATCTTCAAGGGCAGATAGGACTGAATCAGCAGCGCCAGAATCGGAAAGAGCAGCGACACCGGCCAACTAAACCGGTGGACCTCGATTTCCTCGCGCGATGTGAGCGAAACGCCAATATTCATGGAAGCAAGCTCTCCCCTGTGGGCGGCGGAGTGGGTGTGGCGTCCGGCTCAGGTTTTTTGGTCTCGGGTGTTTCGGCTGGCGCGGCATCGGTAGCTGCCGGCGTGGGTGTGGCTTTGGGCTTGGGCGGACCTTTCTTCTTCTCTGCTGCTGCGCCAGACTTTGTCCCTGCTTCGCCGACCTTTGTTCCTGCTACGCCGACCTTAGTGCTTGCTCCGCTTAACTTGGCACCTGCCGGGTTAGCGGACGGCGCAGTACCTTTGGTGGAAGTCGCGCCGGTCTTAGAAGTCGTGCTGTTGGGCGAAGGTGAACCGGTAGCGGACGGGGCTTTTGGTGTGCTTCCCGGAACCGGCGTTCCGGTAGGCATTCCGGTGCTCGCGGGCTTTTTCTGGTCTGGCGACTTCTTTATTGCTGGGGAAGCGGTTGCGGACGCGGCGGTTCCAGGTGCGCCAGTTCCAGATGTTGCAGGCGTCGCCGTTCCCGTCGCAGCCGTGCCTTGTGGCTTGGTAACAGGAACAGCCGTGCGCGGCGTTGCCGTGGCTGGCGCTCCCGTGCCCGGAGTTCCCGTTCCCTGCGGCGGCGCTACAGGTTTCGGACGCGGTGTTACTGCCGGGCTAGCCGCTGGTGTTGGTGTTGCGGTCGCCCCTTGGTCGCCTGGCTTGTCTTCTTGTTTGGCGCTGGGCAGCCGCTGGGCGAGGATATCAGCGGCGCGCTGAGGACCAGTACCGGCGGTGCTCGACGGTGATTCTTCCGCGATGGACGTCACCACCAGCACTTCTTCCAGTTTGTCCAGATTCGCAGCGGGCTTGATGGTGATTCTTAGAAACGGATCGTTCTCCACATCCGGCACGGACTTGGTGACCACGCCAACGGGAACTCCCTTGGGATAAATGCCGTCATGGCCGGTGGTGACAACACGTTCACCGATGTCGATTTTCTCGTCAGACATCACGCGGGTGACAACCAGCTGGCCTTGCGGAGTTCCACTGAGAACGCCCTGCAAGCGTGAGTTTTGCAGCACAACTCCGGCGCCGCTGTCATGGTCATTCACCAGCAGCACCTGCGAAGTGAATTTGAAAACTTCCTTGACCTTGCCGACGATGCCATCCGGCGTGATCACCGGCATGTCCACTTTAATGCCCGAGTGCGAACCTTTATCTATATAGATGACGCGGGACTGGTCAGCGCCGCTGGTACCGATAACCTGCGCGGCAACAGTCTGTCCGATGTAGCGCTGTTTGAAGTCCAGAAGGTTTTGGAGTCGCGCAGTCGCGGCGGATTCTTCACGCAAGCGGATCTGCTCCATCTTCATCCGCGCCAGCTGTTCCTGCAGGTCGCGGTTTTCTTTGCGCGCATCGTGCAGATCAATGTAATTGTGCCAGGTGCCGCGGAAGAAATGCCCGGTGGAAGTAAAAGCTTTTTCAAATGGCGTGATGATGGAAACTGTCCACACGCGAATCAGGCGGGGACCTCCGCCGCTGCCGGCGCCGGCGGCGTTCTTGGCGGACTCCGCACGCTTGACCTGCGTGGCCAGGCCCACGACCTGAATGAACAGCACGAGCATCAGGACGAGCGGATTCTTGTAACGGCTGAAGAAGTTTTCCATGCTTGTTGCGCCAGGAGGGTCAAGGGATTAAGGGGCGACCGTCCAGGGCCGCCCCAATCCATTATTCGATTGAAATCTTCCGCAAGAGTTTAAAGTCGCTGAGCATCTTGCCAGTGCCCAGAACCACGCTGGCCAGCGGATCGTCGGCGATGGAAACCGGCAGTCCGGTTTCTTCGCGAATACGCTTGTCCAGGTTCTTGAGCAGCGCGCCGCCGCCGGTGAGCACAATGCCGCGATCACTGATGTCCGCGCTGAGTTCGGGAGGCGTACGTTCCAACGCCACGCGAATCGCGTTCATGATGGTGCTAATGCATTCGCTGAGAGCTTCGCGGATTTCACTGTCGTCAATGGTGATGGTCTTGGGCACGCCTTCAATCAGGTTGCGGCCTTTGATTTCCATGGTGAGCGGCTTGTCCAGCGGATAGGCTGAACCAATCTGGATCTTGATGGTTTCCGCGGTGCGTTCGCCGATGAGCAAATTGTATTTGCGCTTGAGGTAATTCATGATGGCTTCATCCATCTGATTACCGGCCATGCGGACGGAACGCGAATAAACGATGCCGCTGAGCGAGATGACGGCGATGTCCGTGGTGCCGCCGCCAATATCCACCACCATGTTGCCGCTGGGCTCGGTGATGGGCAGCCCGGCGCCGATGGCGGCCACCATGGCCTGCTCCACCAGATGCACTTCGCTGGCCTTGGCGCGATACGCGGAATCCATGACCGCGCGTTTTTCCACCTGCGTGATCTCGGAAGGCACGCCGATCACAATGCGCGGATGCACCAGCATCTTGCGGTTGTGCGCCTTCTGAATAAAATAGTTCAACATTTTTTCCGTGACCTTGAAGTCGGCGATCACCCCGTCCTTCATCGGCTTAATGGCCACGATGTTGCCCGGCGTGCGGCCCAGCATTTCCTTGGCTTCCTTGCCCACGGCTTCCACTTCACCGGTGTTCTTGTTGATGGCCACAATGGAGGGCTCATTCACCACAATGCCTTTGCCCTTGGCATACACCAGCGTGTTGGCCGTTCCCAGATCGATGGCGAGATCGCTGGAAAACATGCTGAATAGCGAGCGCAAATTGTGAATGCGCGAATTCTCTGACTTAAGTCCGTTTTTCGACATACTAAAAGTTTCTTTCTCTTCTCTCTATTCCCGAGTTCCGGCGGGGCCGCCGCTGTGCGCCGCTCGCCTGGCCAGGGGCGTTGCGGCCTACAAAACTCAAAATCTGTCACTGGAAACTGTTAAATCTGGAACAAAACTTGCGACGAAGCAATAGGGATTTTACTGGATAACCACCCTTTCTGTTTTCGTACTTACCCCGCCTTTGGCGTTTTGTGCCGTAATAGTAATAAAGTTTTCACCTGTGGGCAGCTGGTTGGTGAAGTGGTGGAACGTGCCGTCAGCGTTGATCAACGCCACCTCCTGTCCGTTCACCATCACGCGCGCGCTGGGCTCCGTCCGGCCGCGGACTTCAATCACGTGGCCCATCTGGCGGAAGTGGTCCAGCTCCAGCAGGATTTCCGCTTTGTCCTGCGCCTTGGCAATCACGGTAAAACGATAGCGCTCGCTTTCCGCGGATTCCTTTCCGGTTTCGTCCACCGACTGCACTTCCCAGTAGTACTGGCCTTCTTGCAGGTCAGAAACCATTACCTGAGAAAAATTAGTTACCTTGTTAAAGAGCA
>JANXPR010000278.1 GCA_025357215.1 Acidobacteriaceae bacterium
CGCCAGGGCGATCGCGCCGGAAATGGCTTTCTTCATGGTTCTTGGTGCCTCCTGAAAGCATCGAACAAAATGGGCGAGCACAGCGTGGATTATAAAGGATGAAGAAATCGCGCGCAGGTTACCGTTGAATACTTCCTTGGCGTCTGCCATGCGGACCGGAGGCGCAACACCGTTCGTGCAGGTTGAACCGCGCGGGAACGCGTAAAATATAAAAATATGAGCCCGAATCCCCTGGCCGGCACCGCGCGACGCACCATGCTCTTCAGCGAGATCGTGAGCATTGCCGTGGATTCCTTCCGTACCAGCAAAGTCCGCTTTGCCTTGACGGCCCTGGGCATGGTGATGGGCACCGCGTCTTTAATATTGGTAGTGACCATCGGCCTTACCGGCAAGCAGTACATGCTGAATCTGATCCAAGGCATTGGCGCCAACCTTATTTATGCGTATTACGAAGGCGGCAGCAACACCACCGGCCGTGATAACGGCACAGACTACATGACCATCGAAGACATGAACGCCGTTCAGCAGGAAGTGCCGGGCATCCGCGCGGCGTCGCCCATGCTGGAAATGCACGACCGCATTGGCGTGGGAGGCGGCAAAGAGCGTGACATTCTGGTGCTGGGCGTCTCGCCGCAATATTCCACCGTGCGTAATCTGGAAGTATTGGCCGGCCGGTTCTTTGATGACGAGGATTCCATGTCCCGCGCCCATGGCGCGGTGGTTACGCAGCAGTTCGCGCAGCGTGTGTTTGGCGGGCAAGAGGCGGCCCGCGGCAAGGAAATCAAGATCAAAGGATTGCCGTTTGAGATCATCGGCACCTTCCGTGAGCGGGTAGAGACTTTTGGCCAGTCGGAAATTGCCGGAGACACCATCCTTATCCCTTACAGCGTGGCCCGTTACTTCACGGAGAACAACGCCATCAAGCAGGTGTTCTTTTCCGTGTCAGACGCTGGGGACGTTCCGCGCGCGTCTGAGATGATCCGGCAGGTGTTGCAGTCGCGGCATAAAGCCGAGTCTGTCTATCGCGTGGAAAACCTGACACAATTGCTGGATGTCGCGGCCAAAATGGCCAATGCGCTTACCTTGATCCTGCTGGCCGGTTCGGTGATTACCTTGAGCGTTGGCGGCGTGGGCATCATGAACATCATGCTGGCCAACGTGCGCACGCGCATCAGAGAGATAGGTATCCGCAAAGCGATTGGCGCGACGAACCGGGAAATCCGTCTGCAATTTTTGACCGAGGCCGTGCTGATTTCCTTGGCCGGCGGGCTGGTGGGGACTTTGTTTGGACTCGCGATACCGTTCTCTGTCCGATTCCTGACGGAATACCGTATTCCGATTTCCGGCTTGTCGGCGATTATCGCCATCACCGTGGCCACGTTGGTCGGTGTGATCTTTGGGACCCTACCGGCCACGCGCGCGGCACAGCTGGATCCCGTGGAAGCTCTGCACTACGAATAAGCAACAATCTCCAAAATTGGTTTTGTTTTAAATCCCAGCGGCCATGTCCGCATTTTCCGGTGGCGGGATTCTGTGCGTCTTTCTTCTCGTGAGGACCAGGAAGACGATCACCAGCAGACCAGTCACGGCGGAGATGGCGGCGCCTAACGTGCGGTCCCACGTCCGCGTGAAGAAAACTTCAACCTTGTTTCTCCCGGCCTGGATGGGTACCACCATTTGTCCGGTGCGCGGCTGAGTTGTCGTCGCGACACGCCGCCCATTCACATCCACTTGCCAGGCTGGATAGTTGAACAAATGTAAAACCGAGCGGCCGGGGCTGGCTACGGTCACGGTAAAGCCTTTTGATTCCGGCGCCCAGTCTTCAATCTTGATACGAGGTCCTTTTATCTGACTATCGGGTATTTGGACTTCGGGTTCGCTTTCCATGCTTACTTCCGGAGCGTTCTGCCGGATGGCTTCCAGACTGCCGCGCGAAGGAATATACTCGCGCACGCTTTCATAGCCGTGTCCACTGTCTACGTTGCCGGCCATTTCACGGATGTCCAAACGCGTGTCCCACCACGGCGGCTGCACCCAATGCCACACTCCAGCCAGAGCCATCAGCATGGCGGCGTAAATCAGTGCGCGCGACAGCCAACGCCGCGTGGCCAGTGTGAGCAGCAGCGCGAAAGCCACGTTCAGGCAGAGGAGCCATCGCCACGGTAGCTGGATGAAACGCAGTTGCGGCAGGTGTTTCCAGAGTAAGAGCGTAACGGGGAACATCAGGATGGTAGAGCCGCTGGCCCAGGCGGTGAGGGTCCACCAGAGTTCGCGATGGGTGTTGCGATGATGACGAGAAGTTAATACCGCGGCGCTGAGTACGATGATTTCCAGCACCGCGATGAGCGAGACCAGAAGGTTGAAGCGGTTGTGATCAGGATCATGGATCACGGCAAAAAGAAAATTTGATTGGGGACGGACGCCCAGAGCCAGGACTTCTTGTATGTTGACCCACTGTTTTTCATACGCGGCCGGCAAAACATAAAAAGCTGCCAGCGCAAGTCCCAGTGCGCAAGCGCCGGCTCCGTAGAAAAGAATGCGCGGCGCGCGGCGAAGCGTGGCAAGCACCACGACAAGAAGTACGAGCGTGTAGTTGGCCATCACGGCCGAAGGCGCATTGCTAAGCCAAATGGCGGCCATCACCAGGGCGAGATAGAGCATGGAACGCAACTCGCGCCACACGCGGGAGCCAGCGTCCGGGACGACGGAATCGGGAGCGGCTTCTGCCCCTTCCACCGCTGCTGGGCTGGCGCTGCCGGCGATCCGCAAAACGCACAGCAGCAACAACGGCAGCCACACGCTGGCCATCAACTCCGCGAACGCGCTGCGCCAGTACACAATGATTAGGTGATAGGGATTCACGGCGTAGAGCGCGGCGGCAAACAGGGCGTCCTTGCGCGGCAGCCAGCGGCGGGCCAGAGCAAACATGGAGTATCCGGCGGCGGTCAGAACGATCCACATGTACATACCGGGCACAATCACCCAGGGCAGCACCGCACCCAGCGCGCCTCCGGTAAGCCAGGAAGCCGGCGGATAAAAGATGAAGCGCGGCTCGCCGTAAGCGTAGTTGGCCAGGGCCGCCCATCGCGGGAAGACAATGCCTTGCTCCCATTGGCTGTAAACTTCCATCCAGGAATTCATGTGGAATTCAAAGTCGTGTCCTGAGGGGACGCCAAGCCAGAACATGGGAACGAGCGCGGCCAAGGCGACCGAGCTCAGGATGGCGAAGACAGCCAAGGCCGAGAAGCGACTGCGCGCCGACGAAGGCGAAACGGCGATATCCGCAGCTTCGTCACCGGAGCTGCGGTCCTCCAAGGGTCCCGTAGTTTGTAAATTGGCAGCCAAGGTGTTCGCGGACGGTTCGTGATCATAATTAAACACCGGAATCGAAGAACAGTTCTATCTGCGGCCACTATTTTTTGACCGCGGCGGAAGGAATTCGGCGACGATGGCGTGGGCGAAAGGGTGCGAAACATGGATGTTATGAGCTTGAAGCCCAGAGAGTGCTATCCTTTTGCCTTTGGCGGCCAAATGGCATCCTTCGCACTGTTGCAAAAGGGATGTGCGAGCTGGGCATTTGTCGGAGTTCCTGTCCCGCCATGTTTCTTATCTTCGATGTGGTCTATATGCATAGCATTCATGTGAACAAGACAGGTGCACAATCCGCAACGAGGAGAGTTGGCCAATGCGTTCTTGAGAAAGGCTTTCGACTTTGCCCCGGAGTCAAAATCCTTCTTGCTTGTGGTGGCTTCTATGGTTGGAATTTTCAAAAATGCAAAGTCTTTCTGGATGGCGGTGACTATTGCCTTATCTTCTTTCCCCTGTTCGATGTAGCCCAGCACTTTGTTGAATAGTTCTTTTAGCTTTGGAACACCCTTGACCGCCCCGCGATATTGGCGCAAAAGCTGGTTTGAAAAATCTTTGTGCGATATCAAAAAATCCTCAAACTTGCGACGGTGGAGAGTAAATTTGACAAAACGGTCTTTAAGTTCGAACTCCTGTATAAGCGTCACGATGGCCAGGAAGGACGACGGTTGATGCCTGCCATTGTCGCTGTAAAAATAGACAGCCGGGTGCAAGCCTAATGACAATGGCTCTACGCTTGAGATGCGTTGCGCGATCCGTTTTGCATTCCGCAGGAACTGAATTGTCGCAGCCCCGTCCTTGTCCTCAGGTGGGAGTGATTTTTCAATTGCCTCGTCTTTAGGTTTTTTGTGTTCCTCGGGAACTTCCACTTTGTTTGAAATGTTTATCATGTCAAAAAGCAGAGGAAGAGAAGAGTTGAGCCTTCCCGCTATCGGTATGTCCATCGTCTTTATGGTCGAAGTATCTAAGGGTGGGGTAAAAAGACAACTGTTGATCTCCTGGGCCAGTTTCTCTATCTCTGCCCTCTTGTCAGCATCAAACTTTTTCCAATAAACGTGACCAGTGCCGCGCCTAATGATTGCTCGCGCTGCCAATGCATTGGGACGTGTCCTAGCCCTCAACAGCCGCAATTCGGTGGTGTCTATCGCTGTGCCTTGCTGATTGATCTTAAAAAATGATCGTTCTGCCTTTTCTGCATCGCCAGTTACCAACCACTGTACATACAAAGCTCTGCTAGCCAGTTTCTTAGCGGTTTCGATGTACTGAGGAGACGAATGAGGGTTTGCGAAAGCATTGGCAATGTCTCGGTATGGTCCAACCAGGTCATTGATGAGCGACCTCGTTTTGTCAGCAATCACTTTCTGTGATTTCGGGATGTCGTCTTTGTAAAAAGCTTTAGAAACGACTCCATCGCCGTAATCATCTTGGACCCATGCAATCAGAGAACTCAGGCGATGGCATCCGTCGATTACAAATAGATCATTAGAAGGAGAACGCCACAATATGATTGCCGGTACCAGGTCTTCTTCAACAAATGCCGCGACCAAATCCCTGACCTTCTCAGGGGACCAGTCGTAGGTTGGTCGTTGAAAATCCGGTTTCCGTAAGATGCTGTAAGTAGCTTTGTTTGGTTCAAGCTCACTCGCTGTTATCCGGTCAAAACTACCGACTAGCGTGTTCGTGCTGCCGGCCTCAAAGTCTTGACGCGGTATCAAGGCGTCTAAGACCACCTGATTTGTTGGCACTATACCCTCCCGAGTCCAACAATGTGAGCAGGGGAATGCTGCTTGGTACCCCTGGAAATCGCTTACTCACGACAATTATGCAACTCTTCTTCTCGATTCCGCGAGTATATTGTTGCTGGTGACCTAGCTTGCCTTTCTTCAAGGAGACTGCGATGGCAGATAACCAAGCTGATGATGCTCCCAAAGAAAAACCCTCCGAATCAAAACCGTTTACAGCAGTCCGATGGTGGGAAAACTACTTGGTTCGATATTTCGTGGGTACAGCAGTGGGTGCTGTGATCATTCTCTATTTTGCTGATCCGTCACTAGCGCTCCTTAGAAGCTCAATTTTGAAGTCAGGCAAGGAGGCGGGTGAATTCAGTAGTCTGAATTTGGTAATTTTGACGGGAATGGGCCTTGCTTATTGTTATGGAGCTAGTGCGCCAATGCTGAGTTTGCATGCAGTGCGGGCCCACCTCGACCTCATTCAACTAAAGCCGAAATGGGGCTTTTGGAGCCTCACAACGCTGTGCGCGGTAGGAATGTGGGCCGCCCTGGTATTCGCATTTTCATTCAATTGGTTTTCGAAGGAGTCTCTGAGTTTGTCGTTATTTTGCTTGGTTGCAACGGTACAGATCACGCTGATCAGTGGTGCCCATCTCACAAGGTATGCCCGAGTGGAGAATTTTTATAGACGTCTGAGCGGCGTTAGAGCAAGAGATGACCGTAAGACCGGAGAGTATGTTGAGTCATATCGCCATCTAAGAGAGCACAGCAATGCATATGCGATTATCGTACTTGAGCTGATCTTGGCTGTTGCATTAGCCATGACGCGCCGAAACTGGCAACGGATGGTCGTCCTGCTTCTTTGGCTCGGGCCGCCCGCGTATTGCTGGCTCATTGCTACTGTGCTCGAAGTTCGATTCGCGGTTAGCCCGGACCACCCCACTGAAGCTGCCCATTCCGAATAACGGCCCTAACCATGTTTTCCGGCACTGCCGTGCCAGGCTACAGATTATATTGTCCCTGCGGACTGGGCCGTTTAGTCAAGGAGAGACGGTTTTCGCCTCGCCTCTGTATACCTTTCGTCGCGCATACTGTCCCTTTTCGTGCGTGACGCCGGGGCGAAGAAAGGGTAAAATAGGCGGTTGATCGCCGGAATCGCTCATGATCGCCGACATCGCCGAGATCCGAGAAACCCGGGGAAGCCCCACAGGATCGGGAATGCCCGAGTGAAGGCGAAGAGGAACCAAAATAAATAACAAATATAATTTGCTTTTTGTTCGCTAAAGTGTATAGTGTCGTACTTGTCGGCGGCACCTGTACCCGTCCTGATGTGCCGGAAGGCCCGGGGGCGGAATTAAAAAGCAGGGCCCGCGCTGATCAAAAGCGCACAAAGAGAATTAATATGAAAATCGTAGACATTACGGCGCAAGGTTGGCGCGCTAAACCGGAGACAAGCATGGCGGACGAAAGAGCAGAAAAAGGTAAAGCGGTTGAGCTGGCGCTGTCACAGATTGAGAAGCAGTTTGGCAAGGGATCGATCATGCGGCTGGGGAATAAGGAAGCGATTGTTCCCATTGCGGTGATTTCCACGGGATCGATTTCCTTTGACGCCGCCCTGGGTGTCGGCGGCTTCCCACGCGGACGCGTGGTAGAGATTTTTGGACCGGAGTCCAGCGGCAAGACGACGATCGCGCTGCAAGTGGTGGCGGAAGCGCAGAAAGCCGGCGGCCTGGCGGCGTTTGTGGATGCCGAGCACGCGCTCGATCCGGCGTACGCTCTCAAGCTGGGCGTGGATGTGGACAACCTGCTGGTGTCCCAGCCGGACTACGGCGAACAGGCCCTGGAGATTGCCGAAGCGCTGGTGCGCTCCAACGGGATCGACGTGCTGATTGTGGACTCCGTGGCCGCGTTGGTACCCAAAGCCGAATTGGAAGGCGAAATGGGAGACAGCCACATGGGCCTGCAGGCGCGCTTGATGTCCCAGGCGCTACGCAAGCTGACCGGTATCGTGTCCAAATCGCGTACATGTCTGGTGTTCATCAACCAGATCCGCGAAAAGATTGGCGTGATGTTCGGCAATCCGGAAACGACAACCGGCGGTCGCGCGCTGAAGTTTTATTCTTCGGTGCGCGTGGACATTCGGCGCATTGCGGCCATCAAAGACGGCGACGCCGTGGTCGGCAACCGCACCAAGATCAAAGTAGTGAAGAACAAGACAGCCGCGCCTTTTCGGGAAGCAGAATTTGACATCATGTACGGTGAAGGCATTTCCAAGGAAGGCGACCTGATTGACATGGGCGTGGCCAAGGAGATGGTGGAAAAATCCGGCGCGTGGTTCAGCTACAGCGGCGAACGTATTGGCCAGGGACGCGAGAACGCCAAACAATTCCTGCGTGAAAACAAAGACATGGCCCTGAAACTGGATACGGCCCTGCGCAAGGAACTGGGCTTGAAAGCGCTTGTGGCCGAACCCCCAGCGCCGACTCCGGAACAGAAGCAAACCGTGGTCGCGACGCATACGAAGGTGGCGGGAACCAAGAAATAAAAACAGGTTGTGAGATCAGTCCTCGCCGAAGGCAAACAGAAATCTCTGTTCAGCGTTGGCGATTTTTCGTTAGCTTTTTATGAGCGCAACCAAGTGCGATGCGTTATGGCACTTTCACCCAGGCCGTGGTGGTCCCAATCAACCGCGAGCTCCGGTCGACCACGCCCAGCACCAGACTGTAGCTTCCGCTCTTGAGTTCTATGGTTTTTTCGCAGCCCAACGCGCTGCTCATCAACTTGGGAAACTCGTCTTCTTTCACGCTTGCAGTCAGGCTGGCCATTTCCTGTTTCACGAAATTGCCTTTTTCGGTATAAGCAGCCACGGCGCAACTCACTGCTGCCTGCTGGTGGGAGTCGTCCTTTTTGGTGAAGACCAGAGAATGAGGATCGATGGCAAACTTCACCAGTACCTTGGGTGCCGTCTGGGCGACTTGCGCCTTGAATTGGATTGACGTTGCACTGGGTGCATCCAGGCTCATGGCGGCGCTGAAATCGTGCCCCAGTCCCTTGTCGGCATCTTTTCCTGTGCCCGGATCAAGCGCGTAATATCCCTGGCGATGGCGCAAGCCAATGCCTTCCTTCGTGATCTTCACCTGGATCACGCGGAATTTGCCGTCCCAGTTTTTGTTTTCAGGGTAGTAGGCCAGAGTGTAGTAGGTGGACCCATCATCAATACTGCTGCGCACGCCCATATCGAGATTGTTGCGGCCAAAGAAAGCTTTGCCACCGGTTCTTTCCGCCAGGCTTTGCATGGTTCCCATGGCGTTAAAGCGGTTTGTGCGCTCAAGCCCCGCGGCGTCCACCGGATAAATCGCCACCTGGGCGGACATCATGAGATTCGCCACTTTTTCCACTTCTTCCACGAAATCACGGTCTGTTCCGTTACGGAAAGAAGGATCACCGGCGATGGTCGGGGTCGTCACGGGGACCACCGCCTTCTTGGCTGCAGGGTCAAAGGTGAACGGGTTCGGATCATTCATGATGATCTCGGGAAACAGCGTGAGCGGAAAAGTCTCAGAAAGCCAGATCAGGTTTTTGCGTCCCGGATAGCCACCCAGCGCCTGGGCGAGTCCGCTCAACGCGGCAATGGTGACGTCCATGGTGCGCGTGTTGGTTTTGAAATCACCTTTGCGGGCAAACGGCGAGGCCGCGGAATACACATCCAGCACGTGCTGCGGCGCTTTAGGCTTATATTCGCGGATCACCTCGGTGAGTACCTTCATGTCCGTGGTAAATCCGTAGAGCAGCGTAAGCTTCTCTTCCAGCGCGTACACCGCGGTAGGTTGGACGGAAGGATTAGTCTCCAGATACTTGATCAGCTGGTCTCGCGCATACGCATAGCTTGCAAACTCAGTGTTCAATGCATCCAGCAGGATGATGTTCAGACAGTGCGCGTCTTTGTATTGAGGTGCGTTGCTAAACACACCGGCGCCGTTGACCGCCGACTGAGAGGGAGCAGCGCCGCCTTTTTGAAATGAAAAATTACTTACTCTTTGCGGCTTGCCGTCTTCATAGACAACGAAGTTGTCTGCGTTCAATCCCGCTACCGGATGGCCGTCATGGTCCGTGGCCACTACATCCACTACCACCAACCGGGTGGTCGAGCGTAATTTCTCCCCAGACGAATACGCTTCGTTCTGGTCGCCCGTTGGTTTTCCTTTGTCTTGTCCGAATGCGGCAGATACAACACCAAGCGCCAGAGAACCAGCTAGGAGTATTCGCGAAAGATTCCAGAAAGATGACTTCATGATGTTCCTCATAAGTGTCCGACAACATGATCCAAGGGCGCTCTATGGCACGGCGATTTCAAAAGTCGTGCTGCCCATCAAATTACTCGTTCGATCCATCACGCCTAATCGCAGTTTGTAATGCCCGGGCTTAAGTTCCACGCTCCGCTGACAGGGAAGGCGGCTCTTCAACAGCTCTAAATAAACGTCCTTTTTTAAGGCCGCCGTGCTCCCACCTTCCGAACGAATCGGATCGCCTTTACCTGGGTACGCCCACACCACGCAATTTACCGCGGCGTGCTCAAGATCGTCATTGCCGAGCTGAAACTGAATCGTATGGGGATCGATTGCAAAAGCTACCGTTATCTTACTTGTTCCCTTGCCTTCCAGAGTTTGCACCTGCGCCAGGAAGCGCACGCCGGTGGCGGAAGGAGCATCCAAATCCATGGCCCGGCTGAAATCCGTGGAAACCGCTGCATCGTCCACGGTGGCGTTATTTGGACCAAGAGCATAGTAGCCTTGCCGGTAGCGGAGTTTCGCGCCGGGGCGATCCAGCTTTACTTCAATGTTCCGGAACTTACGGTTCCATTCCTTATTGGCAGGATAGTATTCCAGAGTGTAATAACTTGCTCCATCATTCATGCTCGTACGGACGCCCGTGTCAATGTCGTTGCGATTGTAAAAGGTTTTTCCGCCTGTCCGCTCAGCCATGGACTCCATGGCCGTACGAGCGGAGAAGCGATCATCTTTGCCCACGCCCGCGGCGTCAATCGGGTAAAGGGCCACTTGCGCGTCCATCAAGTTATCAGCAATCTTTTCCACCAGCGGCGAATAGTCTTCCGTGGTGACGATCTGTTCGCCCATCAAGGCATCCGGGAAGAGGTTGAGGGGAAACCCCTCAGAAACCCAGAGAAGGTTTTTGCGTCCCGGATATCCGGCCAGGGCCTTGGCCAGGTAGTTAAACGATTGAAACGTTACCTGGCGGCCATGACCCGTTACCTGAAAAGATCCGCGACGCGTGAAAGGCGAGGCCGCCGAATAAACGTCTGGAATATGAGTGGGGCCTTGCGGAACAAAATGGGCCAGTACATCACGCAGGGCTTTGGGGTCGGTCGTGAAGTCGTGCAACATGCGCAGCTTGCCATCCAGGGCAAACACCGCTGTTGGCTGGATTGCCGGCCCCGCATCAAGATATTTGATCAACATGTCCTGCGCGTAAGCGTGGTTGGAAAAATCTGTATTAATGGCGTCCAGCAAAATAACGTTCAGACAACTATTGCCATTGGCTGGGGGATTGTTTCCCACAACGTTATGGGGCAACGCGGCAGTCGCCTGGGCTGAAGAGGTGGGCCTATGTACGCTGAAATCCGAAACCTTTTGTGGCTTGCCGTCTTCTATTACCACAAAATCTTCTTGCCGAAGGTCTGGGATGAAGTTGCCTTCTTTGTCAGTTGCCACAACATCCACAATGACCAGGCGGGTAGTGGATCTGAGCATGGGTTGCGGCTGAGTCACAACCAGCGGGTCTGGCTGAGATTTCTGCGGAACTCTCTCTTGAGAAGTTGAATCCTGGCCTGAGCAAACTGCCGCCGTCGATATGATCAGGGCCGCTAGTCTGGGGAACAACGACGCGCACTGCAAACGCATAACAAGTCTCCGCGACGCCATAGAATAAAAACTACCCAGGCGGGCGAGCCCCATTCGCTGCCAGGTGCTGATTGTCTGCAATTCTAGACCTAAGGATGGCAAAAGCAACCTATATCGCTACAACTAGACTATCGCTTGACCTGAATCGCGAACGACTGAATAGCCTGGAAGTACTTTGGGCCGCCAATCAAGTCCAGGTCGTTATGATCGGCGCCTGCGACGGCGAAGAAAGTCTTCGGCTCATTGGCCGCTGCAAACAGCTTTTGTCCATGCCAGAAGGGAATCACGCTGTCTGCCGTGCCATGAATGACCAGCAAGGGACAGCGGACCTTGTGGATGTCCCGGACGTTAGGGAAGCGATCAAAGGGAAGGAGCGGAACGCGGGTAAGTACACGAAACGCGGTCAGAAAAGGACTCTGCAAGATAACCCCGGCAACCGGCTTGCGCGCAGCCAGATGAACCGCTGGCCCGGTCCCCACGGACCTGCCAAAAATTACGATGTGATCTGCCGGAACACTCAGCTTTGCAACCAGGTAGTTGTAGGCGGCTTCTTCATCGTCATACGCGCCCTGCTCGGTCGGGCGACCTTCGCTGGTACCATATCCTTGATAGTCGTAAGCAAAAACACTGAAACCGCTTTTGTGCAGATCCTCCAGCCAGTCGCGGTCGTCTCCCAGGTCTTCAGCGTTGCCGTGACTAACTAATAAGGTGAGGCCGGCCGTGGGATTTGCCAGATAAACCGCTGAAATCCGCTGGCCATTTGTGCTGGTGATTTTAATGATTTCAGGGGTATCGCGGTAAGCGGGCGGGTGAGGCAGAAAAATAAGGCCTTCCGAGGCAAAAAACGCCATCGCTGCGAAGGCGAGGTACGTCATTGCGATCACAAGTAGTACGCCCGTGGCGATTTTCCTAAGAGTCCAGCCGTAGTTTTGCTTGCGCGACAACTTAGAGCGGAACATGTACTAAAGAATGCATCTTCTCTCTTTTCGTGCGAGCGAAAGTAGTGTAATCTCTTCCAACCTGCTTCGTCTTCCGGTAACACGCCATGAAAAAACTTGGATCTGGATTTAACCGTCTACTGACGGCGCAGGGCCGTATTTTGTACAAATTGAGTCTGGTAGCGCTGGCGCTTGCTTTAGTGGCGTTCCTGTATCAGGAATTTATTCTGAATACATGGACCCACACCGAGGCCACCATCAGCGGCGCCACGACCTCATACGCGCTGGATACCGCGGCAACCACCTGCACCGCTGACTTTCACCTCTCCTATAAAGCGGGAGAGAAAGAATTTGTCGCCACGGACCGCGTCCACGGCGCCGGGGATTGCTCCGCTTGGGGCAAGGACATTCAAGCCCGCGTTGGGGGCACTGAGCCGTTGCTCTTCAATCCAGTTGACCCGTCCGTGATTACGTTGCATGCCGGATACAACTCGGATTTCTTCTTCCTACCTCTGCTGCTGGTAAGTCTTACGGGCGGTTTGGTCGTCCTGGGCTTTTTCTGTATCAGAGCGGCAGAATGGAGTGACATGGAGCAGGGCACGGAGATGAGGCTCTCAGTAAGAACGCCGCTCCGGACAGCCCGCACCATACCTGTCGTGCGGCGGCGCGCCTAAGAATCCACGCGAGGGGAAGGGTTAGTCCGCGCTGTCAGTTTTCCAGCGAACCGGCCAGCTCTTCCCACTCCGCCATGCGGTTTTCCATTTCCGATCTGGAGCGATTCAACTGATCGGTCTGGCGCTGGGTTTCTTCCGCGCTCACAAAACTCTGCAGCGCGGTCTCTGCCAGTGAGATCGAGGTTTCCAGTCGCGCGATTTCTTCTTCCAGCTCCTGGCAACGCTCTTTCATCTGCTTCAATTTGATGGGATTGATGCGCTTGTCTTTATTTAGAGCCGCGTTGCTTACAGTCGCGTCTGTAGCCGCTCCGCCCGTGTTGTTTTGCATGGCAGAGATTTCAGTGGCGCCGGCCGCCCGTGTAGCGGCAGCGTTTGTCGCCGCGGGTCTCCCTCCATTGCGGATAAACTCCACGTCCGGAACAACAGCTGCCTTTCCCTCTTTACGCCACAGGTAATCTTCATAGTTGCCGGGAAACACTTCAATGCGGCCATCGCCAATTTCAAACACGCGCGTCGCCAGCTTGTCGATGAAATACCGGTCGTGCGAAACGAAAACCACCGTCCCGGTAAATTTCTGCAGCGCGTTCAGGAGCGTGTCTTTTGCCCGCATATCCAGGTGGTTGGTGGGTTCATCCAGCAACAGGAAGTTTGAAGGATGCAGCAACATCCGCGCGAGAGCATAACGATTGCGTTCACCGCCGGATAGTACTCCGATGTTCTTAAACACATCGTCGTCAGAAAACAGAAAACAACCCAACAAGCTGCGCAACTCAGTCTGTGTGGAACGCGGCGCTACTTCGTACAGATCGTCAAGCAGCCGCGCTTGCGGGTCCAGCGCCTTGTACTGGTCCTGCGCAAAGTAGTCCACTTCCACGTTGTGGCCCAGCTTGATTTCGCCGGCGCTCGGCGGTTCGTGGCCAGCCAGCAGCTTGATCAATGTGGATTTACCCGCGCCATTCACGCCGACAAGAGCAATGCGGTCGCCGCGTTCGATTACGAAACCAGCCTGGGAGAAAACATGCTTGGGGCCATAACTCTTGGCCAGATCCTTGGCTTCCACCACGGCGCGTCCGCTGGGCTGCGGCTGCGGAAAAGAAAAGTGGATGGCCTTTTCTTCGGGTGGAATCTCCACTTTCTCCATCCGCTCCAGCTCCTTGATGCGGCTCTGCACCTGCTTGGCTTTGGTGGCGGTGTAGCGGAAGCGATTGATGAACGCCTCCAACTGTTCGACCTTCTCCTGCTGGTTGCGATACGCGGCTTCCAGTTGTTCGCGACGCTGCGTTTTCTGTGCCAGGTATTTTTCGTAATTACCGGAATAGAACCAGACCTTCTTGTTCCATATCTCGGCCGTCTTGTTGACCGTGACGTCAAGAAAATAGCGGTCGTGAGAAATCAGCACGTAGGCATTCGGATAACCGAGTAAATATCCTTCCAGCCAGTTGCGTGTTTCCAGGTCCAGATGGTTCGTAGGTTCGTCGAGCAATAAGAGGTTGGGTTTTTCCAGCAGCAATTTGGCCAGGGCAATGCGCATCTGCCATCCGCCGGAGAATTCTTCCGTCCGCCGCTCCCAGTCTTCTTTCTTGAAGCCCAGGCCGTTCAGCACCACGCCGACTTCGGATTCAATGTTGTAGCCGTCGCGCGAATGGATCTCGGCTTGCACGCGATGGAAACGTTCGGCAATCTGCTGGTACGCGGGGCTCGCATGGTCCACGGTGGACATGCGTTGCGAAAGATCTTCCATCTCGCGCTGCATATCATGCACATCACTGAAGACGGAAAGGCATTCAGCGAACACTGTGCGCCCGGAGAGAGACAGGCCATCCTGCGGCAGGTAACCGCAGCGTATGCCGCGTTGCCGGTTCATGGTGCCGTAGTCCAGGCCTTCGCTGCCGGCCAGGACTTTCAGCAACGTCGTCTTTCCGGTGCCGTTACCGCCGACCAGTCCAACGCGGTCTTGCGGCGTGATCAGCCAGTCCAGTTCCTGAAACAGGATTTTTGGACCAAAGCGCTTGCCGGCCTGGGAAAGTTGCAGCATGTCTTTCTATCTAAACACGGCTATCTAAACACTGGAACCAAAATTCCACCACGGAGGCACGGAGACACGGAGGTGGAGAACCGAATGGCGGGTTGTTTTTTAGGCGCTAGCTGGAAGTTTTCGCCCTTGGCTTGTGATCCGCTTGCGATTCGGTCGCCGCGGAGACGATCTCTGACGTACAACCGGAACGGCGCCCAAGGAGGGCGCTGCTCCGATGCTATTCGCTGATTTCGGTCCGATAGATCTGACGTCTATTTTGAGCAAGTGAAGCGCACAGGAACCTTGCCCGAAGACTTCGCGTCCGGCGAAAGAACTTGGAGTTCCACCCACTCGTCCACTGTTTTTCCCTTTTTTCCCAGCTTCCATTTGTGGCTTACGCCGTTGCGTCCGGCGAGCGAGAACCTCTTGTGATGTTCCGGCCACACGTGGCCGTGGGAATCAACGAATTTGTACGTTACAACGGTGGGGCGGGTGGTGGTGATGTGGCCGTCAAAGATCAACACAGCAGGGCATTTGGGTTCCAACATCTTGATCGACTGAGACAGTTCCACTCCGGTGATCGCTGGGCCGGATGGCGGTTTCTTCTTCATCGCCTGAGCGGCGGCGGGTTCCAGCCGAAATAAAACGAGAGCCAATACCACGAGTACCAACAGCTTGATGGAACGAACCATTCTTTGCGCCTCCGCGAGCTTCGTCTGGGAATTTTGAAATCTCGCTGGCGATTATAGCTCCCCTCGGCATTCTGTCCGGTAGAATGCTTTTTCTGAATGCCTTGTTCTTTTATGACTAGCCCTTGTGAATCGTTTTTTATGACTCGCTTCTTATGAATCCTGCGTCCATCGGCTTTGTCACCAGCACTCAATATCCGAACCTGGTGCCGGACGATCTCATTCTCGCCCGCGCTCTGGAGCGTCGCGGCGCCAAAGTTTTTCCAGTCGTTTGGACGGAAGCAACGCCGGAGAGTATCGACTGCGATCTGCTAGTGATTCGGTCGCCCTGGGACTATCACTTACGCCCTGCTGACTTTCTGGCCTGGCTTGAGGCGGCCAATCGCCGGACGCGCGTTGTGAATCCGCTGGAACTTGTCCGCTGGAATTTTGACAAGCGCTATCTTAGAGAGATTGAAACTGCGGGCTTCGCGCTGCCGAAGACCCATTTCCTTGAGCGCGGATCGCAGGCGGATCTCGGTTCAATTCTTAGCTCAATGACGGGCGGTTCGGTGGGTGCTTCGACGACGGGCGAATCCGGACTTCCCACCGTGGTCGTCAAGCCAACGATTTCGGCTTCCGCTTACGAAACACACCGGGTTAATGCCAAGCAGGCCGCCGAATTCAGTTCCAGACTCAATTCGCTTCTAAAGGACCGCGCCATGCTGGTGCAGGAGTTTGTTCCGGAAATCGCCACGACCGGCGAGTGGTCACTGATTTTCATAGGAAAGCCCTTTGCTAGCATGGAGTTCACGCACGCCGTAAACAAGCTGCCGCGCGCGGGAGACTTCCGCGTACAGGAAGAACATGGTGGACAGCACCAGCGCGCCACGCCGCCGGAAACGGCGATCAAAATGGCAAGAGCCATCTTGCAGAAATTTGCTCCGCAGGCGGTTTATTGCCGCGCGGACATGGTGATGCGGGCGAGCGGCCCGGTGCTGATGGAATTGGAGTTGATCGAGCCCTTGCTGCACTTCGCGCAAGCGCCGGAAGCGGCCGAGAAAATGGTGGATGCAATTCTTGCGGCGCCCCTTAAGTGAATACTACTTGAAGAACGCGAAACTGACTTCGATGTAAACCTGCACGGCCACGGCCTGGCCATCGCGCATTGCCGGTTGAAATTTCCAGATCTTCACGCCGCTGAGGGCCTGTTCATCCAAGCCCATCCCCGAGGGCTTTTTGATCTGAATGTCTTGAACGAGGCCGCTCTTATCAATCACAACAGTCAGGCCAACCACGCCTTGGTAGTGGGCTTTGCGGGCCTCCTCTGAGAATTCCGGCTCTGGCTGGTAAATAGCCTTCGGGGCAGTAACACCGGGCCGCACGCGATATATCTCCGCACCGTCTAGCCCTTTCAAAACTTCTCCGGGCGCCAACGTCTTCAACCTGCCCCCTTCCACTGCCTTGTCGTCCGGGATCAATTTCAAATCGATGGCCAGGTAATGCTGCCATGGTACGGGCGCCGATTTCACGACATCTTCCGAGCTGAGGGCGAAAACGTGATCCAGGATTACCTTGGCTTCGTCCGCGGAAGTGATGGACTTGGCCAACTGGATCTTCAACTTCAGTTCGCGTCCGTCCCTGAAGGGCATGAGGTGCTTCGTCTTTTCGTCGAACCGGTAATTCAGCCGATGCCCCTTCAGTTCCAGCTCTGACGGCGCCAGCTTGATCTTCTCGGTTTGAAAATGCCCGAACATCGTCCAGGTGCCTTCTGTCGACTTGGTCAGGATCGCGCCGGACGTGTCGTACTCCAGGGAATCGGCGGTCAATGGATGCCGGAGTACCAGCACGCGGCCCTTGTATTCATTGTTGATCGTCTTTTCCAGGTCTTCTGCCGAGGCTCCAATGGAAACCGCGAACAGACCAACGAAAACCAAAACTTTCAGGGTATGTTTCATATTTTTCCTTGGCCCGGATCCGTCGCTACGGCCCGGAAACTAGTCGTACAAACGGAATTCAACTTCCACGTAAACCGCTACCGCAACCGGCTGGCCGTTTCTGGTGGCGGGTTTAAAGCGCCAAGCCCTTACGCCTTCCATTGCTTTCTCGTCCAGGCCCATCCCAAGAGGCCGTACTATCGTGATCTGGTGCACCATCCCGTCGACGCCGACAATCACGTCCATGCCCACCACACCCTGATGCTTGGCCTTGCGGGCTTCCTTAGTAAATTGCGGTTCTGGTTGGAAAATGATGTGTGGAGCGGTCACATTTCCTCCAACGGCATAGGCCTCGTTTCCGTTAGAACCTGCTGGACTGTCAGTCCTATTGAACGGAGCGTATGGGACACCCAGATCTTCCGCCACGTAAGACCGCCACCATTCGGGCACGGAATTCAAAACGTCTTCCTTGTTAAGCGCAAAAACTTTACCCATCACCGCAACGGCATCTTGGTCAGTACTTGCCGGTTTTTCCAGCTTGATCCGTAGATGGCAGCGGGTTTTGTCCTTAGGATTCTTGGTCAGGTCGAAGTGTTTGCTGCGAGGGTTGTAGTTATAGCGAACGCGTTGACCGGTCAACTCAATTGCCTCGGGTGAGACCTTGATGCTTTCTACCAGGACCCGGCCGAACAGGGTCCACGATCCTTCTTCCGCTTTGGTCAGGAGATTACCTTGGGCACCGTAATCCTGGGAATCTGCCTGCACAGAATGTCGCAAGACCAGGACCTTGTTCCCGTATTGCGCATTCAAAGTCTTTTGAACGTCTTGAGCGGACGCTCCAATGGAGGCCGACGCCGAAAAGGCGAACGCAAGTACAATCAGATTCTTAAGCATGCTCGATCCTATGTGTTTCTTTGTAATTTCTGGGGCAATGATTTGCGGTCCCAATTTTACGCCGCAAGGATTTAAACACATAAATTAGCCTTGATTTCACTCGACCACGGGGATAAGCTGGTTGACGAAAACGGGCGCACAGGCAAGAGTGCCTGTGCTACACAAGTTTCGAGGTTGCGCAACGGAGGTTCCGTTGCGTTTTGTGTTTTAGAGGTTGTAACCTCTCAGCCGATCTTGGGTGGGATTGGGTGACCTTGGGTGAAATTGGGTGAAACATGGGGGGCAGGGGGGAGGTAGGAATCGCCGAGATCGCCGGAATCCCACCCAGCCCGCGCAAAACCGGCGCGGTCCGGGGACCCCGAAAATCGCGCGTCATCGCTGTGATCGGAAACAGCAAGAGCAGATTCCTCCCGAAGGCCGGAATGACAAATGCGACAACCCCCGCAGCCGAGGGCGGCTGCGCTCCAGGGAGGTGCGGGGGTTCTCAGGGTACAGACCGGGCACATGCCTGACACTTGCTGAGAAGCGGCATTCGGGACATGGCTGAGATGTACCCTTGTCTGCACTGCTCAAGATTGACATTTTCGGTCAGGATTGAGTATCCTTTTATCTTCACTGCTCTGCAGTTAGCCCGCCTTGTGTCTTCTTCGGAAGTATAGTAAGCGGCTTCAATCGAGCGGTTCTTTCTAAGCTATTTATTTCTCAGGAGTTTGGGCATGGATACCCGTTTTCCAAGCGGGCAGGAAATTGCGCGCAAGTGGTTTGTTGTGGACGGTTCAGGGTTGACTCTGGGGCGTTTGGCTTCCCGTGTCGCCAGCATTTTGGCCGGGAAAGAAAACCCCATGTACACGCCCTTTATCGATACCGGCGACCACGTCATCATCATCAACGCGGAAAAAGTCAAAGTCACTGGCATGAAGGCGGACCAGAAAATGTATCGCCACTACACCGGATTCCCCGGTGGTCTGCGTGAAGAAGGTTTCCGCAAACGCTTTGACCGTGCTCCCGAGCGGGTTGTCCAGGCTGCGATTCTGGGCATGCTGCCCAAGAACAAGCTGGGCAAAGCCATGGGCAAAAAGCTGAAAGTGTATAAGGGCGACCACCACGAACATCAGGCCCAGAAGCCGGAAGTCCTGGCCGTCGCCGCACGTTAGGTAATACCGGACCGGCAGGCTTTAGCCCAGCCGGGTTCCGAGAAAAAATTTCAAGTCCCGTTTGGTGGGACAGGAGTTTGGAAAAGCAATGGCTCAACAAGTTCAGTACTACGGAACCGGACGCCGCAAATCGAGCGTCGCTCGCGTATTCCTTCGTCCGGGCACCGGCAAGTTTACGGTCAACGCCCAGGACGCGGACAAATATCTGTTGACGGCGGCGCAACGCGTGGAAGTCCGCCAGCCGCTCGTCGTGACGGAAACCACCACCACGTTTGATATCACCGCCACTACTCGCGGCGGCGGCATTAACGGCCAGGCCGGCGCATTGCGCATGGGTATTTCCCGCGCGCTGCTGGAGTTCAACGTAGAACTGCGCAAGAAGCTCAAAGTGGAAGGCTTCCTGGAGCGTGACGCCCGCGGTAAAGAGCGCAAGAAATACGGCCAGAAGGGCGCTCGTAAGCGCTTCCAGTTCAGCAAGCGTTAGTTTTGGGTGTAACTTTCTCCGGGTCCCCAGTGCGCGCTTCGCGTCATGGGGTTGAGGTGGGCAAGCGTTAATCGCGCGCATACGCGCGGTTTTAGAGCGCGTTGTCCAAGGATTTTTGCCCGGACGCAATCGCCATTGCGCCTGACTTTTCGGCAAACAAGCTTTTTGAAGTTTTGGCTCGCCATTCGCGGTCCTGAGGATGGCTTGCCTGTGTGGAACAGGACCACATCTTCCCTCCCGCTCTAGCAACGGGAGCGGACAAGGGAATCAATCCCCAGCGGGCTCAACTGCCGCGAAGGATGCAATCCAATAAGGAGGTATTTTGGCTACTATCACCATGAAGGAGTTGCTCGAAGCGGGCGTCCACTTCGGGCACCAGACCAAGCGCTGGAACCCCAAGATGAAGGAATACATCTTCGGGGAGCGCAATGGTATCTACATCATCGACTTGCAGAAGACGTTGAAGATGTTTAAGGACGCAAGCAAGTTTGTTCAGGACTGCGCTGCCGATGGCCGCACGGTTTTGTTCGTCGGCACCAAACGTCAGGCGCAAGACGCCGTTGCTGAAGAAGCGCAGCGCTGCGGCATGTTCTACGTGAACAACCGTTGGCTGGGCGGGTTGCTGACCAATTGGGTCACCGTGCAGAAGTCGGTAAAGCGGCTCAAGGAACTCGACGAAATGGCCACGGATGGCCGTTACGAGTTGCTGCCCAAAAAAGAAGTTATCAAGCTGGAGCGCGAGCGCAAGCACCTGCAGGCCAACCTGGCCGGCATCAAGAGCATGAACCGCCTTCCGGACATTATTTTTGTGATCGACTCCAACAAGGAAGCCATTGCGGTGAAAGAAGCCCGCAAGCTGGGCATTCCGGTGATTGCCGTGGTTGATACCAACTGCGATCCCACGGAAGTCGACTGGGTCATCCCCGGCAATGACGACGCGCTGCGCGCCATCCGGCTGTTTGCTTCCAAGATCGCGGACTCGGTTGCCGAAGGCGCACAAGCCGCCACGGACAAGGAAACGGCGGACATCGCCGGCGCCATGGCTGCCCAGCAAGCCGCGGAAACAGTACGCCCGCGCACTTCCGCTGACGTGATGGAAGAAGAAGAGCTGAACATGGAAGAGGTCCTGGGCGTGAAAGCCCGCACTGAGGTCGCGGCCGCTGCCGAAGCTGCGCCGGCTGAGACCGAAACTCCCGCCGTGGATGTGGCCGTGGATGTGGCCGCGGAAACCAAGTAATTCGTTTCCGTCGCCGCACTTCCAACTTAGCAAGATTCACCCTTCCCCGCTGAAACGCTAGCGGGGAAGTGTTTGTAAAGAGGTTTCCAGATTTATATGAAAACGGAAGGAACCATGACCAATATTTCCGCGGAACAGGTACGCAAACTTCGCGAACGCACGGGCGCGCCCATGATGGATTGCAAAAAGGCGCTCACCGCCACCAATGGCGATGAAGAAGCCGCCGTGGACCATCTGCGGAAGCTGGGCGTCCACACCGCCGCCAAGAAAGCCACGCGCGTGACCAGTGAAGGTTCAGTCGGACATTACATACACGCCGGCGGGAAGATCGGCGTGCTGGTGGAAATCAACTGTGAGAGCGACTTTGTGGCCCGCACCGACGATTTCAAGGACCTGTTAAAAGACATTGCCATGCACATTGCCGCGGCCGACCCGAAGTTCATCCGCAAGGAAGATGTCACGCCTGACGCGTTCGAGCGCGAAAAGGAAATCTACCGCGCGCAGGCCGCCGCTACCGGCAAGCCTCCGGCAGTGGTGGAAAAAATTGTGGAAGGCAAGATGGCCAAGTTCTATGAAGAAGTCTGCCTGCTCGATCAGCCTTTCGTGAAAGAGCCGGGCATCAGCATTCATCAGCTGATCGCCAGCAAGGTCGGCAAACTGGGCGAGAACATCTCCGTCCGCCGGTTTGCCCGCTTCAAAGTGGGTGACGCAGGCGAGACCGTGGCCATCACCAAACCGCAGCCGGAAGCGGCAGCGGAATAGGCTGAATCTGAATAAGTAAAGCCGAGTAAGCAAAACTTTTCACTTCGGAAAAATCAGTTTGGACAAAATCAGTTCAAGAAGGCGGCAACTTAGGTTGCCGCTTTTTTATTTGTCGGAATTTACAGTAAAGCGAAATCTACTGATCGTCACCGCCGGCGCGAATCAGCCGTTATATAATCCCCCGTCTTCTGCAGGAGCTTTGCATGACGCGCCTTCCAGACCCCGTGCCCGCCCCGGATCCCGCCGCCCCAGTACCGGAAACCGCCGCCAATTTCAAAACCATCCTGGCCGCCGAGCTTGAGGAAACCGCGCGCACCGCAGCGGCCCGCGACCAGTTTGATCGCGAAGCTGATATGGAAAGCCACGTTGCCGCCGGCTCAGCGCAATTACCATTTCCTGCGCGAGGCCGTGAACGTCTCCCGGACGCAGCTGAAGCTGAAGACCAGCGCGGCAGCACCATTCAGCAGGCTGGACGCCGCAGTTTGTTTGGACTAGCGCTTTCCGGCGGAGGCATTCGCAGCGCAACATTCAATCTTGGCGTTTTGCAAGGTCTGGCTGAACTGAAATTTCTTCGCCGCATTCACTATCTCTCCACCATCTCCGGTGGCGGATACATTGGTTCCTGGCTAGCGGCATGGATTTACCGCCAGGGCATGAAGGAAGTTGAACAACGTTTGGGAGCGCGTCGCGCGGACCAGCCATATTTCAAGGAACCGCCTGAAGTCCGGTTCCTGCGTGAATACAGTAATTACCTCACGCCCCGCAAAGGCTTGTTTGGGGCCGACACCTGGACTGTCGTAGCCATCTATTTGCGCAACTTGCTTTTGAACCAGGCAATTCTCGTGCTGTTCATTGCCGCCGTCCTTCTGGCTCCACGCGTTGTAGTCACTGGCGCGCTTTGGTCCGGGACTCCGCATGCATTCTCTCCGTTTGGCGTTGCGGTCCTCTCTTTGGGAATTGTGGCGCTGATTACTATTGCGCGCAGCATGACGACCTACAGTGCCAGTCCAACCTCAGACCGCGTTGTCGCGCGCGTTACAACGGACGCCAAGAACACCAGTCAACTGAAAGTCAATTGGCTGGTGGAAGAAGAAGAGAAAGATTCCGGCCGTCTGCTTAAGCGCCATGGCCGCATCGAAGTATGGGACCAGAACATTGTTCGCCGCAGGGAAGTAGGTCACGCCACGCGCCTCAGCGGCTTTGATTGGGACGCCGGCACCATGGATCTCGATGTTCAAGTCGCCGAGGTATCCAAAGACGACTTGGTGGTTGCCGTATATCCCTGGAGCGCGCAGCAGACCGGAATTTTTGCTCTGGCTATTGTTCCTATTTTTCTGGGGACATCGCTGCTCACGTGGATTCTGGCACAAGCTCAAACTTCGGCAAACGACCTGTCTCGTTGGGCTGCCTATGACGCCTTAGCCGCTTGTGTGTCGTGGATTATTGGCGTGGTCGTTGTTCGTCGGCGCTCAGTCCGCAAGAACCCGAAGCCCTGGCCTACCGTCGCGCGCGTTATGTGGACTCTTGCAGCGTGCGCAATTTCCGGCGCAGTCGGTGGAATCCTTTTGCAGCGCACTGCAATGCTGCTTCATGGCTGGGTTGCGGCAAGCGTTGCGGGGAAAAATCCCGGTGCGTGGAACGTGATGGGATTTGGAACGCCGCTGGTCACCGGAGTCCTGCTTTTGTATTCGGTCTTGCAAGTGGGACTGCTTAGTACTTTGATGTTTGAAACGCGCAGAGAATGGTGGGGACGCCTTGAAGCCTGGCTGCTGATTCTTTGCGCCGGATGGGCCGCGGCCTTTGGACTTTCCGGGTACGCGCCGTTACTAGTGCTGTGGTTGGCCCAGTTTCCATTTTCCGCGTGGACGGCCGCGCTGGGATGGGCCGGTTCCACTGTTGCCGGAATCATGGGAGCGGGCAGCAGCAAGACCAGCGAGATTGGTTCCACCGTCAAAGACAAGTTGTTGGGATTAACGCCCTACGTTTTTGCCATCGGTCTGGTTGTGCTGGTCTCTTGCGGAGTGAACAAGATCATTTCCCCTGCACCCGAAACCAATGGAGTTGCCGGCAATCCGGAGCAGGTCAGCGTGAATATGGCGGACAACGCATCCGGCCAGGTAACGGTCAACGTCCAGGCGGTGGTCAACAAAACCAAAAAGCCGCCGCTGCCACGTGAGGACTACTGGAAAAACTTTCTGGCTTCGCTGAACCGGAAAGTGCTGTGGGCATTCCTTCTGTGTCTGGCCGTGTCCGTGGTGCTGGCCATGTGCGTGGACTTGACTGAGTTCTCCATGCACTACTTTTATCGCAATCGTCTGGTGCGTTGTTACCTGGGTGCGTCGCACCGGGAGCGTGTACCGAATCCTTTCACCGGCTTTGACGAAGCGGATGATCTCTTTCTCGCCGATCTGGTCGCGGAGAAAGGTTATGACGGGCCGTATCCCATCCTGGGTTGCGCTTTGAACCTGGTACACGGCAAAGACCTGGCGTGGCAGGAGCGCAAAGCCGCATCTTTTATCATGACGCCAAAATATTCCGGATACGACGTGTGGTATGAAAAACTCCTTCGTCCCGGACAGTGGGAAAAACGCGGCCAGGCCAGTGACGGCTATCGCCCCACGGGACAGTACGCATATCCGGACGGCGGTTTCTTCCTGGGTACTGCCATGGCCATTTCCGGCGCGGCCGCCAGTCCCAACATGGGCTACCACTCTTCGCCCGCGCTTTCGTTCCTGATGACGGTTTTCAACGTTCGCCTGGGACGATGGGTTGGCAACCCGCGCGATCCGCGATGCTGGCGCAAGGCTGGTCCGGCCATTGGCCTGGGCTACCTGCTGGCGGAACTTTTTGGCGCGGCGAATGACGATCGCGGTTACGTCTATGTTTCTGACGGCGGCCATTTTGAAAACCTTGGCCTCTATGAGCTCGTCAAGCGCCGCTGCCGTTTCATCATTGCCAGTGATGGCGCTGACGACAAGAATTTCACCTTCGGCGACCTGGCTTCAGCCATCCGCAAATGCCGCGCGGACATGGGCATTGATATTGAAATCAAAACCAACAAA
>JANXPR010000384.1 GCA_025357215.1 Acidobacteriaceae bacterium
CAGCAACACGACCGCAATCAGAAAGAAGCAAACGATAACGTGAATCAGTGTGATCAAAATGGTCATTGCAAAAAAAACTCCGTCCGGGCCGCGACCCGATTCAAATTCCGATCTCGCTGGAATCAATACGATGGTGCGGAAGGGGGGATTTGAACCCCCACGCCTTTCGGCGCCACCCCCTCAAGATGGTGTGTCTGCCAGTTCCACCACTTCCGCACTGGTCATTCCTGTACCCACTTGGTTGATTTGCCTTGCAGGTGAGCGGAAACTCCCAAAATGCTGAGAGGGAACCTAATTATAACAAACCGCTTCTGATCCCGAAAATAGTGGATCTCGAACCCGGTGCAAAGTTAGAACGCGGCCAGACCGTTAACGTTAAGATTATCTTCCTTGCGGACCGGCGTTTTAATCAGCTTCCGTGGTCTTGGCTCATCCCCAATCTATGGCGCCTTGTAAATCACTGAGTGCAGGTGTTTCTTCTGCAGCGCATCGTCCTCGGCTTTTGACATAGGTATGTTTTTTTCGCCTTCGCGCACGGAGGCGTCACGCATCAGCTCTTCAAAACCCGCCGCGGAAAAAATTCCGACAAAGCTGATGGGGTCGTTTCCCACGTTGTCGACGGAAACCCACGTATTTGCGGGAATAAAAACCGTGGCCCCTGCATGCACCGTTCTTACCGTATCTCCTAAATGCACCCTGGCTGTTCCGGCCTGCAGAATGATGATTTCGTCAGCTTCGGGATGTTTGTGGGCTTCGATTTCCTTTCCTGGCGCGAGCTCTGCCGTAAGTAGAACCAAATGTGAGGAGCCGCCGTTCTTTGGGTCAACTTTCAAAATAAAAGTCTCTCCCGGTTCCGGATGCCCAGGCCAGCCCCTGATGATTCGCCTTTCGCCCTCGTTTTTCTCCAGAATGAGCGGAGATGTTCTCGTTTCTTTCGTTCCTTGTGGCCCCTGAAGTAACGGATCTCCAACAAAATTGAAAGCCAAAATTGCAAGAACCCAGTGGGTAAGGTGGACGATTCGCATGGGGTCCTTCTCCTTTACGGTCGAAATACTCCCGGTCCCCGGCTAACGGTAACACCGTACTCCCCCGGCGACAGCAAAGCAACGATTTGGAAACTCAAAGTGCCTTAACTTTAGTCTTGCTTCTAAGCCTTTAAAGGCTGAAAATCCAGTCACGTTTTTTGCACGCCACTTGGGCTCCACCCAAAAACATTTCTGTTGATGAGAGGATACTGGTGTCTGACCCCAAACCCAGTCTCGACCAGCTTTTGGACCAGCTTCAACAAGCTGAGGCCGTTGGCGATCCCGTTAAGCAAGCCATCACTCTCAACAACCTGGGCAGCTATTTCAAGGACCGTCGCGAAACCGCCAGCGCCATCGAATACTTCCAGAAAGCCCTTACCTTCTTCATCGCGCTCGACGACGTGGAAAAGAAAGCCACCGTCCTCAACAATCTGGGCGGCACGTTTCTTGACGCTCGCCAGTACCAGCTGGCCCTTGAGCACTTTGCCATGGCTCTGGGCACATACGGCACGCTCAACCACCCTTTTGGCCAGGGCATCACGTTGAACAACATGGGCGGCGTCCACCAGTTGCTGCGCCGGTATGACGATGCGCGCAAGCAGTTCATTCTGGCGGCCTCGTTCTTTCGCAGCGCGCAAGCTGCGGCATGGGAAGCGCAGGCCCTTGAAAACCTTGCCGGCGCTGAAGCTGGACTCGGCAATCCTAAGCAGGCCATTGAAAGTTACGGACGCGCCCTGGAAATCTGGCAACGTCTTGACCAGCCGGACCGCCAGGCGCTCATCTTCAACCGCCTTGCGTCCATGCACTCCGCCGCCGGGGACAAACAACGTGCCATTGATCTCCACAACCGGGCGATCACGCTGGCGTCTCAGGCGCGCAACAGCAGTCTTGAAGGTGCCACCCATGCCAGTCTCGGCAAGATCTATATGGAGATGGGCAACGAGAACGGCGCGCGTCCGGAATTTCAGGCCGCCTTGCTGATCTACGAGCAATTGGGCGACAAACGCGGCCAGGCCAACGCCCTGCTCAACATGGGACGCCTGGAAATCAGCTTTGGCCAGGACCTGGTCCGCTCCGCCGTCACCCTCTTCCAGGATATCGGCGACAAGGCCGGCGTGGAAGCCTCCAACCTGCTCCTGCCTCACGTGGACGACGAACCCTCCGCCGAACATGCCGAACCGGTCACCAAGGACAAGCTGGCGTAGGGAACCAGCTTTTAGCCTTTGGCCATTAGCTCTTAGCTTCTGTCTCCGATTGGTCCCGATCCGCTGCCTGGTTGTCAGCAAACTCGCTCCCATTTCAGTCCGAATTATTTTTCCGACCTTCTCACTTCCACAACATCAACGTCCTTCGATTGGCTTTCTTCCGCGACCTCTGCGTCCTCTGGGGTGAAAGGCTTTCCACGCTCTCACCGACTTTCAATTTTGGCAGTTCCGGCGATTTTGGCAATTTTGGCAATCGCCATACCCCTCCCCCTTCATCCCCGGAAAATATAGACTTAGCTCCATTCATCCCCGGGGATATACCATGAATTGTGGAGCGCAGCCGCCCCCGGCTCCGTTTTTCCCGACAAAATGCTCCAACCCTTTTAAATCACCATAAGTGCATGCTATTAAACGACTTACTATATCACATTTAACAGGGAATATCAAGCGAAATCATAACCAAGCAGCCCGCTAAAACCCGCAACCACAAAATCTGGGGATGCCTTACCTTAGATCAACCCCACATCTTGTGGTCCAACAAAGCTGACTCGTATCTTCCTCACCAACTAGCCGCTACTCCGATTGCTCCGTCCACCACCCAAACTCACGGTGCAGAGACGTGGCACTGCTACGTCTCAAAGTCCCAAACGCCATCGCGTCCCAGGCCTCAAACTGCTTAGCTGCTTGCCCGGCTTGTCTGATCCCGCAGCTTCCGGGGAACCGCTCGCCGTACTTTTCCGTACGTCTTTCCATGACCACCGCCCGGCTGCTTCGCTGTTCCTGCCTCTGCGGACTCTTGGGCAGCCTCCTCATGCTCACTGGAGACATGCTCTTCTACGGAAGCTGGCTCAGCGGACGCGACTTCTCCTCGTTCCATGAAATGTCTTTGAAGCCGGTTACTCAATTGGTGATTGCCGGATCTATCGGACCGATAGCGGGAATCTTCTATGCGTTAGGGATGGGAGTTTTCTATCTGATATTGCAATCGGCGGGGAAGCGCCTTGCTGCGGTTGCCGCTGGCTTGCTGGCCGCGACCATGCTCATCGGCGGCGCGTATCATGCGGTTTTCACTACATTCGGATTCGCAGCTAGAGTCGCTGACCCAGCCACGCGCGCAGCACTCACCAGCCAGATCTACAGCCTTTACGGCTTGCTTTCTGGATTTACCTACGTCACTGGAATTCCCGGCACGGCGTTGGTCTTTTTACTGGCTCTTCGCAAGCGCACGCTCTTTCCGCGCTGGCTGCTGGTCTTCATGCCGACTCTACTGTCCTTGGGCAGCCAGGTGTTTCATGATTGGCTGTTAATGATTCCGGCGCCGTTAGGCGGCGTCATCCGCGGCGGATGGATCAACGGTTCCTTCGTCCTCTTCTTCGCTATCGCCACCTGCGTATTCTGGACGATCAAAGCCCCCAAAAAAGAAATCCCTGCGACCTCAATCTCTTGAAGCCACAGGGATGTTTCATGGCAAAACTTAGCGACGGTCGCCGTCGTTGTCCGGATGTTCGTGGCGCCATTTCCAATACTCTTGCTGCTGGCGGCTCTTCAACTGGTGGAATTTGCGGTCAGTTCTGTACTTCTTTTCTTCCGCCCAACGGCGGCACGC
>JANXPR010000390.1 GCA_025357215.1 Acidobacteriaceae bacterium
GGCCGTTCTTGCCGAACATCCGCACTTGCCGGTCATAGGTACCATCCGACGCACCCGAGTGTTTTTTAGGAGCTGGGGTTAGCCTTTGAATTGTTTTCCCGACCACGATGGCTTCGTCCAGCCCTAAACGCGTCCCGTCGGAAAGCCAGACGTCGGCTTCGATCGATCGGCGGCCGAAGACAAGAGCACCTACCGGCATGCCTCGAGCAATCTGCAGAAGCGCAGGATAGCCACGTTCATGCGATTGAAAATCAATGCCACTAAAGCCGACCTCGCGATCCGTTCCATGATTGTGTACTGCAAGATAGGCAAGCTTTTGGTCGCGGGCCCGCGTGATGAGCCTGTGAATAAAAGTAGGAGTAAGCGCACGATAGCCTATTTTTCCCTCAACGTAGTCAACGCCCTCCTGTGCCAGATGCACCTCGCGAACATGCAAGGTCAGTTGTCCATTTGATTGTGAGGTTCCAGCTAGGAGAACTGCTCCGTGCTCATCGATGTCCCCCGGAAACAGATGCTCAGTGAGGGTCTTAAAGTCCTGGCGAGCTATGCGGATACGACATTTTTTGTTCATGGCAGTTTCTCTAAGAAGTCAAGAATCTTCAGGATTTTCGCCGTAACTTTCTGCAAACCGTTTTGCGCTGCACCGCTTCGCCGCGAAACTTGAATTGCCCCTCTAGTTTCGAACTGATGGCCCGGCGTCACCGGCGCCGTGAACGCAACGCCGTCTACGCGGACCACCCCTGCCCCAATGAAAACGGGATAGATATCAGCATAGGGATACTGCGCCGGGATCTGAAATCCGACCCAAGTGTTGTCTGGTCGATAACGCGGCCCTATGAGCACAGGCTCTATCACCACGTATGCGCCGCCTTGGCCGTCTTCGCGCACTGTAAAAGACGAAGCGCTAAACTGCCGTTTTAATTCCTCAATACCAGTTGAGACCTCGACCTTCATGTCGATCACCTCGTTAGGAGTTGTCGTCAGGCGCGATAGCGGTAAACCGAAGGTGCTCCCGCAACTGCACCTCATCGTTGTCGCCAACCACACGGCTAGTTCCGTTCGGAAGCTCTTCCTGCAAGACGAAATTTTGCTGGATTTGCACGCCTTGGGCTATGGCGGCAGCCTTGATCTGAGCACCCGTTGCTTTTTCGCTGCGGAGCGTCACCGGCTGCTCGTTCACCGTAATGGTTATTGCATCTTTCTCTTCTTCATGTTCCGGTGGTGCCATGCTTTCCTCCTTGCCAAGTAGGCATTAAATTGCTAATCTGCAACTGCAAAGATACTGTAATGTAGTCTAAATAGAAAATCAATTGCTATTTAGCAATTTGATGATTGGACTGAACAAATGGCAACTGACGACAAGGGTTTCAACGGGGACGCGTTTTATAGGGCTTTAGAAACTACTGTGACGGCCCGTTCGACGACCTGGAAACAGGTTGCTACCGAAACCGGTGTAAGTGCTTCCACACTGACGCGTATGGCTCAAGGCAGGAGACCGGATGCAGGCAGTCTGGCAGCCCTATCTGCATGGGCAGGCCTAAATCCCTCTGATTTCGTAGATGCTCCCTACAAAGGTGTGAGACCTGAGGCTATTTCGCAAATCTCGACACTTCTGCGCACCGACCCCAATCTGGACGCGCAATCAGCAGAAGCAGTTGAAGCAATCGTCAAGGCAGCCTATGAACGGTTGCGCAAGACTGACGGATAAAATCTCGCCGTCCTCCATCATTAACACTTCAATTGCCATTGCCGACTCTCTGCGGCGAGCATCCGCCGCTCCTCGACTACTTTGACGATCTCCGGAATAACTTCTTGTGTCATTTCCCGCTGGAAATCGGCAAGCGCATTTGGATCGATTGAGGTAAGACCCTCCACCAAATCAAACACTCCCTTATCTTCTTCTTTTTTATCGTTACTCATCTGCCTGACTCCGTAGTTTATTACGTTGTGTTCTCAAGTGCGGCGAGCCATCGAAATCATTTCGTTTGTGTAGGGCGTAAGTTCTGGTCCATACGTGTAAATGCAGTGTGTCCCATTTCCGAAATCTGCAATCCCCGCATGCCAGTTTGTAAATCGAGACTGACGGTCTGCCGGTCAAAAATCAAAGCTTGTGTACGGCTATGAAATAGCCACAGAGGCATAACTTCACGCAAACTGGCTGTGGCGTCAACTATTGCCCGTGCCGCAATTTGGCCCACAGCCCATTGGGATTCGGTGGCAAATTCTACAACCCATATGAACTGCGCAAGGGGCAAAGTCATGACGACCTGCATCAGCTTGGGGTCGAATTCCGATTCCCGGTCCCGCATGAAACGCCGCAAAGCCGAACCCGTGGTAATGAAATAACGAATAATGGTTTCATCTTTCGGCGGAAGTCCGACTACTGCACCCAATTTAAAAAGCGCTGGTGCCAATCGATCAACCGCGTCTGCGGGGTAAAACACCTTTCGGGAAGTGCCACAATAAACGCGTCGATGTGCTCAGCGGAATATGGAGGACCGCCTTTTGCAGGAATCGCAAGATATGGGAGATGATTGTCATCAACTACCGCAAGCGATTTCACCTCATCCCAAGCGTACCGCAATCCAGGAACACCGGTGTTAAGGGGGGTGCGCCACTCATAGCCCACAACGGCAATTGCATGTCCCCTCATGTGCATCGCTGCAAAAAGAGGGAAGCCCGATTCTACGTACGCGCTTAGTTGCCGGTAAAATGAGAGATCTGGCGTACCGGCATTCGCGCGCGCCACGTGAACGGGAAACGTCCCAGCTTCCTGAAAGACGCGCTCCGCGTGCGACACTTCCAGGCCCTTTGAAGGAACCAGGCCTCCGGGGTTGAATTGCTGCGCCATCATTGTGATGTCGTGTGTGAGAAATTCCCGGTAGATGCTGTAGCGTTCACTGTAGTGCCGGAGAATCGACCAGCATGCCGCATGTGCACAGACCGAAATGTCGATGTGTTGATCCATCGACGGAAACCCTTTGACAGTCAACTTGTAGCCGAGCAGGTGGACCTTGTGATCCGCGCTGATAATGAACCGGCTCGCACCGCTCCGCACATCCGGTGATACGATGCTGCGCCCGATGGTTGCGATGCCCGTGGGACGTAAAACCATATATCCAAAGTAATGATCCGTGAGACGATTATCCGGACAGTTCAGCTTGAGAGACTTCTCATCGAACGTAACCGTTTGATCGAAGAAATGGAGGCGGACACAATCGGCCCGGTAGCGCTGGCCCTTCTTTGCATAAAAGTTGTAATACGTACTGCGGTAATCTTTGTCGATGTAGTTCCGCTCAATCAGGACGCCTTTAACGGCTCCCGAAATCCCGTTAGTTAGTCTCTTGGCGACATCTTCCGGCGCATATTCAACGGAAATGTGCTTCGCGAGCTGGGCCAAGTCCGCCGGAGAAGTCAGCGACATCCACGTATACATCGAACCCCTTCCATTGATCGGCCTTGGCGCTTTGAGGATGGCTTCAGCGCATTGCCAGTTCCATCGCCGGGAAACGTCTCGACTGCGATGACCCATCACCCTACACCATCGGCAGTGAGGAAAAAAGACCTCCCGAGTATAACCCGCTTTGTCAGTACGGCATGTCCCTGCCCTTTGTTTTTCCGTCTTCGCAGCTCTGTGCCTTTTCAGTTCCCCCATTGCAACGGCGGGCGGAGTCAATCTAACAACCGCGGGCTTGCGTCAAGGCACTTTCGCGGCATATGACCCAACAATGGATGCGGCAGGGGTCAGCGATTCGAATTCCCCACCTTGTTCTGAAATGTTCGCCAATTTCGCCAACGCCCGCCAGTGGCGCGGATGCGGGCGGCGCCGGCCCGCGCGGATATTAGCTGCGTAAGGCTCTGTCACGCGTAGCGCCGACGATATGGCGGGAACTGTCAGTCCAGCGAGTCGCGGCTGAATCTTGCGGAGATAGGTTTTTTCATCGAGCCAAGCTGGTTGATCGCTCGCCCGCCAAGCCGCACGAGCAATTGCCTGCCGCTGTTGTGTTTGAGATCGGCGGGCCTCGGCCTCAAGACTGTGCGCGGCGATACGTCCCCGCTTCGCATTCTCTAGCAGCTGCTCTTTTGCATTTAGGAGAACACAGCGTGCGCAATACTTATGTCGCTTGGGAATGGGTGTTCCGCAAACGCGACAGATGTATTCCTGTGCTGGCTTGGGTTCGGCTGGCGGGGCAGTTGGAATCTCTCGCGCCTCACGCCTGTTCATCTGCGTCAAACGTGTGGGTGGAGGAATATCGCGCGTTTGATTCTCAACTATGCCGATTGGAATGTTGAGGGTGCGCCCTTCGAGGGAGAATTGAGCGCTTTTTCTGAGTCAATAAGAGAATTTCGTAAACACATGACAGGGATTTATCAAGAAAGACTAGAAAACGAAATTGAAACGGCGGGCGAACAAAGCGACACGATGGACGAGGGCTAGAATCTGCCTCGGTTTTTATTTTTTTCTCCACCCTGCCAAGACGATTTTGGTTTGCAACTTTCCCGAAAGAATATTTTGGGAATCGCAGGTCTGACATATGGCGACATTTCCGCTGCCACCGAACCTCGGTGCACTCCACGACGATGTGATTGCTTACGCCTCTGCCATACAGTGCACCATCGCAGAGGATGGGGGCTGTCAATCTCTAGCCTCGGAGGCTTTGAATGTTCTCGCCTACAACGCCCTATTGACGCACCGGGGAATTCGCACGCTTTGTGAAGCCGGATGGACGCCGCTTACACCTATTCTGAATCGGACATTGCTTGATATTTTCGCAAACTGCATTGGAGTTCTTAATCGGCCAGAATTAGCCGAATTCATGGCATCATTCAAATACATAGCTGATTTTTACCGGAAGTGGCTGACGGACCCGGAAATCACAGCCCCCGAGCGCCAAGAGGCTAATGCCGCACTTGACGCCCTTGTTGCCAGACTGCCGACCGCCGACCAGGGCGCGGCGAGACAATTGATTCAAGACGGACATCCGAGGACATATTGGTTTCAACCAGAGTACAACACTACCAAAGATTTACTTGAACTCTCGCCTCATCACATTCATCGAATTTACAAACTGTTTTCTTCGGTCACACACGGCGGTTTTTCGGCCAGAATACTCTTCAACGATGATCCTGCCGCAGAGAACATAAACCCACGTCAGCACCCTCGAAATACTTTGCGGTCTATCGCAGCATCATGCCGGCTGTTATTGGAGATTTGCTACATTCGCGATCGATGGGACAATTTTGAAGTTGGCGAAGCAGCATATAACGAATTGTTGGTGCGAATTAATGCCCTTCAAACACCGTGATTTGCTCGTGAACTCAGCGACATGTTTGCAAGTCGGCTGATTGTAGACGCAACCAGTCAGGGGACGGCAGGGGGGGTGCACCTTCAGGCCGCTCTGTCTCCTAACCCGTTAGAAGGGGCGCTGGGAGGCAGATGGTTTGTGGCGCCGCTTTACTGCGGACGTCCACCTTGAATACCCATAGTCGCCCAGGCTGCACGCTGACTTGCGGCGAGGCGTTGCTGGCGCTGCAGTACCCAGGGGGCATAGTGTTTTTGAGTAATCAACACACTGGAGTGTCCCAAGAGGCGCGAGACCTCTTCCAGCGGCATCCCCGCCAACAGATATTCGACGGCAAACGTGTCGCGCAACATATGCAAGTGCGCGGGCTTGGGCTGCCCGTTTCGTTCCAGGAAAAGCTTCGGGTATCTCTCTCTGGCAGCTGCCAGGACTTTGGCAAAAATCTTCTGCCAATTCGATACTTCGCTCTTGCGCTTGCTCCTGCCGCTCCAGAAGAAATAGCTGGGGTCGGTCACACTACTTGGGGGCACACTGCGCAGTTCGTCTGCGATGTCCGGAGGCAGCAGCACGTAGACCGGCGAGCTGGCTTTGCCCTTGACCTTGGCCTGATACAGAAACAGGGAATCGTCGTCCCGCAGCTTGGTTTTCGCCAGGCACGCTGCATCGCCAGCTCTAAGTCCGCTCCAGCGGAGCAGTTTGAGGTAGGTTCTCGCCCGCCGGGAATTTGTGGTATCGCCGTTGCGCTCTCTTCCCCGGCTGTCGTAGTAGTAGGTCGCCTCGAGCAGTGCTTCGTATTGTTCTCGCGCGAAGGGGAGAGTCTCGTCTTGCTCGGCCGGCACGTTCTTGATTCTCTTGGCGGGATTCTCTTTGATCCATCCTTGTCCAATGCAAAAGTAAAAAAATGCGATGAGACGCTGATGCTGGTTGTGCCGGGTGGTGGGAGCACCGGTCCAGGAAAGAACCCATCGCCGGAGCGTAGGCACATTGAGTTGCGCGAGAAGAAAAACTCGAGGACTCTGTGCGGCGCACCAAATCGCTAGGCGACCGAGCGTCAGTTTGTACTTCTCGCGGGTGGACTCTTCGCGATTGAGCCGTTCGATCTCCTGCATGAACTCATCGATGGCCTGCGTGGTCTCAACTCCGCAACTGTGCGCTGGCGTCGTGGCTTCCATCTCGTATTGGAGTTGTTGGGCCGAAGCGAAGGATTCCCGGATGCCTTGGGCCTGCTCCTCGGCCTTCTCCCAGCTGCGCGTCTTCGCGCTGATTTGCCGGGAAGCGCCATTGGAGTAGATGTAGAGATACTTGGGGCAACGGCATTTTCTGCAGTAGGGATTGCCCTTGTGGGGGCACTCCGGTTTGTGGCGCGCGTAGGCGGCCACGGTCCGGCTGGCGCCGTTTCGAGCGATACCGGAAAGCAACGTCTTGTCCTGGCGGACCGGCACTTCAAGCATTTCAATCCTTCGCATTTCTCGGCTGCAAGTTAGCACCGCGCTGAAATTCGCGCCAAGAAAGGCTCGTGAGCTGGCGCATTTTGCTGAAAAACTGGCGTTCTCGAGCTCTCAACCGCCAATCTTTCATTCAGCAAAAGGCTCGTGAGTTGGCGCGATTTTGCTGAAAAACTGGCATTTTGGAGGCTATCCAAAAGCCAATCTTTCATTCAGTTTTCATTCAGTTTTTTGTCGCCGGATTGTAAGCTATTGAAAGGAAATAACTTTAGAGTTGGTTGCGGGGGGTGGATTTGAACCACCGACCTTTGGGTTATGAGCCCAACGAGCTACCAGGCTGCTCCACCCCGCACAACGATCTTAACAGTGCATGTAGAGTCGGTCAAATGAGCGCTGGAAGCGGCGCGAAAAGGTGTCGGTGGCGGGAGACGAAAACTCTGGTCTGGATCAGTGAAACTCTTTCATAGACCGCGAAAACTCGGCCGTGGATGACAGAAACTCTGCCATGACGGTGAAGCCACGGCAGAGTTACTAGTAAGCAGAGTTAGCAGCAATAGGGCAGGCTAGAAGCCAGGCGGACGCTCGTCAACGACTTTGAATTCGCGTTCCAGAGCGAGGCCTACGCGTCCGAGAGTGCCTTCCTCAAAAAGGCGTCCGATCAGCGTGACGCCATGCGGCACGCGGCGCGGCGGATTGAATTTCGGCAGAGGATTGGCCGGATCTGGAGCCCAGTCGCCGCGCTTCAGCCACTTGAACGAATCCGGCACGCAACGTGAGAGAAGGGTGTCCGGTAAAGTTGGTGATGGTGAGCATTTCGTCGCGAAGTGAGGGAACCAACAGCAGGTCGACCTGAGAAAAGACGCGGGCCATTTCGATGGCAACTTTACGGCGAAGACGGTCGGTCTGAACAAAGTCCACGGCGGAGAGGAAGCGGGCCTGGCGGAAGAGGTTGGGCCATGCGTCGGGGACCTGGGCTTTGAGCTGATCGACCTGATGGCTGAGCGTGAGTTCTTCAAAAGCCGCGGCCGCTTCCGCAAACAAGATGAGATCGAGCGAGTCGTACGGCCAATCGGGGATGGAGACTTCGACGGCCGTCATGCCAAGCTTCTTGATGGTCTCGAGAGCGGCGCGGTCAACGTCAGTGGCAGGATTTTCTTTCATCCAGCCAGGGAAGTAGCCAACGCGTAAACCCTTCACCGGCGCGCCTGCGTTGTAATCAAGTTTGCTGGGAACGCAGTTGAGATCTCCGCCGTCTGGGCCGGAGATGGCGCGGAGAACGAACAGAGTGTCTTCGACGTGGCGCGTCATGGGACCGAGCTTATCGAGCGACCAGCAGAGAGTCATGGCGCCGGTGCGGGGGACTCGTCCGTAGGTGGGGCGGAGTCCGGTAACGCCGCAACGCATGCTGGGGCTGACAATGCTGCCTCCGGTTTCACTGCCGATGGAGAAACCAACAAGTCCGGCGGCAGTGGAAGCGCCGGGGCCCGCGCTGGAGCCGGAGGCGCCTTCTTCCAGTAGCCAGGGGTTTACGGTTTGTCCGCCGAACCAAATGTCATTGAGGGCGAGCGCGCCCAAGCTAAGTTTGGCGACAAGGACGGCACCGGCGTCATTGAGACGCTTTACGACGGCGGAGTCTTCTGTGGGCACGCGGTTCTTGAAAGGCTCAGCGCCGTAGGTTGTGGGGATGCCGGCGGTATCGAGAAGATCTTTTCCTCCCCAGGGGATGCCGTGCAGAGGTCCGCGATGTTTTCCGGCGGCAATTTCCTGGTCAGCTTTCTTGGCCTGCGCGAGGGCATGGTCGGCGGTGAGAGTAATGATGCAATGCAACTTGGGATCAAAGCGCTTGATGCGGTCGAGATAGATCTGCGTCAGACGTTCTGAGGTCAGCTTGCGAGTTTGAATCCAGTGCGCCTGATGTGCGAGGGGAGCAAAGGCAATGTCTTCGTCCTTGGCGGGAACAGGGCCGGGGTCGGACTTACTGGGAATGAACTGGTCGCGCTGCGGACCGACTTTCATTCCAGGCAGCACAGGATTCCAGTTGGAATAAGGAGAAATGTTGGACTCGATGGCAACTTTTTTCGGTCCGGTGCGGCGCTCATAGACGGGAGCCATGGCACTGCGCCAGTTGCCGGCGGCCTGCGTGCGTTCAGCAGCCGTGAACTGGACATTGACCAGTTTTTCGGCCTCAGCAAACGTATTGGTAGAAACCTCAGGACCAACGGAAGGAGCGGTTCCAAATGCGGGCGGAGCCCCCGCAGGCGGAGATCCCGCAGGCTGCGCGGATTGAGGCTCAGGAGCCTTGTCGGATTTGCTGCACGAAGTGACGGCTGCTCCCATTAAACCGAGAGCGGCGGTAGTCAGGAACTGCCTGCGCGATTTGGACATGGATTCCTCCGCCGCAGATTATAGACGGAGGGGATGAAGCGAGGGGCAAGAGCCCGGCGAAGTATGGAAAAAAACGAGTGGTAAAAAAGGCGTACCCGGAAGAGGTACGCCTTGATAAGGGAACGGAGTGATCGCGAGCTACTGTACCGTTTGAGCCGGGCGACGCGAAGAATAAGATTTTCCGTTGGTGAATCGGCCTTGTTGCGCGCTGGACTGACCCTGGCCTGAACGTCCATCGGGCTGAGCCGATGGAGAATGCTCATCGTCGCCGTAGTTGAACTGGCGGACGAGAGCCTGCAGAGTGGCTGCCAGGCGGGCAAGTTCTCCGGCAGCCTTGTTGTGTATTCGGCGCCTTCGGTCGTGCTTTTCGCTGCCTGAGCAACGCCGGTCACGTTGCGGGCGACTTCCTGGTTGCCGGTAGCAACATCCGTTATATTGCGGCTGATTTCAGCTGTTGTGGCGGTCTGTTCTTCCACCGCTGAAGCAATCGTGTTCTGAATGTCATTGATCTGGGCGATGATTTTGCTGATCTCACCAATCGCCTCAGTAGCTCCGTGCGTATCGGCTTGAATGGCTTCGACTTTGCGGCTGATATCTTCCGTAGCCTTGGCCGTTTCCTTGGCAAGCTCTTTAACTTCATTAGCGACCACAGCGAAACCCTTGCCGGCCGCACCTGCGCGCGCGGCCTCAATGGTGGCGTTCAGCGCCAGCAAATGGGTTTGTTCCGCGATGGAGGTGATGACTTTGACCACCTGTCCGATTTGCTGGCTGCTCTCACTGAGTTTGGTGACTTTTTCATTGGCGGCATCGGCAATCTTGACTCCGTGACCGGCAACTTTGGCGGCTGCATGAGCATTGCTGGCGATTTCCTTAATGCTGGCACTCATTTCTTCCGAACCGCTGACCACGGTCTGAACGTTGGCCGCGATCTGTTCGGCAGCGGAAGAGACGGCGCCAGACTGGGCCGCGGTCTCCTCGGCGTTGCTGGACATCTGCGACGCGGTTGCCGACAATTCTTCAGAGGCTGATGCCAGGCTGGAAGATGATTCGGCCATTTGCCGGACGGTGTCACGCAGAGAGCTAACGGCGTGAGTAAAATTCTTCGCCAGGAGATCTTTTTCTGACTTGGGTTCAACGGCCACGTTCAAGTCGCCGCGGCCCAGAGCCTCGCAGGCCGTGGCCACGTCCTTGATGTAGCTAATGGCGGCCCGGAAAGATTCTGCAAAGGCGCCGAGTTCGTCACTGGAATGGTCGCCAACCGTCTGGTCCACATCGCCGATGGAAATCTTTTTGCTCACTTCCGACATGGCTTTCAGACGGTTGAATATGGACCGGGCCACGGAAACCGACATGATCAACAGGATGGTCAGTGCAAGGGCGCACAGGCTGCCGGCCTTGATGGCACTTTGCCTCCACGCCCGGTCAACATCATCAATGTAGATACCGGTACCGATGATCCAGTCCCACGGCGCAAACCCTTTCACAAAGGAAAGTTTGGGCACAGGTTTGTCGTTACCCGGTTTGGGCCAATCGTAAGCAACAAAACCTTCCCCGCTCTTCCTGACGGTGTTCACAAATTCGACAAACAATGCCTTTCCGTTGGGGTCTTTCATATTGGAGAGGTCGTGGCCGTTGAGTTCCGGCTTCATAGGATGCAAGATCATCACCGGCTGCATATCATTGATCCAGAGGTAGCCGTCTCCTGCATACCGCAGGCCTTTGATGTCGTCAAGAGCGCGGGCTTGAGCTTCTGCGCGGGTGAGGGCGCCGGACTGCTCCAACGCCTGATAGTGCGCGAGGATGGAGTGTCCCATTTGCGTGAGACCCTGGATCTGAGCCTCTTTTTCATCCATGAGCCGCGAGCGTTCGCTCGTCATCCAAAACAGCGCCAGGGTTATCAATCCGGTTGCAGCAACAACCACGATCAATTGAAATCTAGTCTTAAGAGTGATCTGCAACACGTTTTCTCACCTCAACGCGCTTTCCGGACGATCCGTGGTTGCGATCGCACGAACGAGCGCCGTCATATACTTTTGCGACTTACAAGGCCCTGCTTGTGACGGCAGGGCCGGGTCCATCCGACGAAACAAAAGTTCGAAAATCTCTGGGCTCAGGAGAGAAGGCGGCCAATGAAAAGGTGAGAATCGTAATCAGAATTTGCCCGGCTACTGCTCTACTGCCGTTGTAGGCGTTCTGTCCTTCATAGGTTGAATCTTCTACTTCACCGAGCGTCTTGCTTTTCAATTAATCGGCAATAAATGAATATCCTTTAAGGTAACCAATCAAAGAAATTGAAGCATTGTGATGAGAATCACAAGTTCTGAAACACGATGTTGACTTGATGTCGAACGTGTTGGGTCCGTGGACGCTGACGGAGCGAAGAAATGAAAGGCAAGTTGGCATCCAAGACCGGCCATAACAGAAGTGTACCGGAAGGGATTCAGGGCTTAGCACGAGGTGATGATGAGAGCGGTTTTATTGAAAACTGCCAAGGAAAGTTAGCGCGGGGTCCAGTTAGGATGTCCGGTAAAGAGGCCACTGGCAAAACCGATCTGGTAGACCAGAAAAAGGCCGAAAGCAAGGCTTAAGATGCCGGAGGCAAGGCCGAGTTTGCGAGGGAAGTCGGAGGTTTTCGCGGCTTGTTTTTGTCCGAAAAAGCTGAACACGGAAAACGCTGAGGCGATGCTCATGGTGATGAGCATCATTCCGGCCACCGTTCCCAATCCAAAGACGAGCAAATAAGCGACGGCCCAGCGGGGATCGCGAATGGTGGTAAGCACCAGCAGGGCAACGGCGGCTGATCCGGCAAGACCGTGCACGATTCCGATTACCAACGGACGAATCTGCTGGTAGAGGCCGATCTTTCCGAAGAGGCGATCGAGAAGAGCGAGCGGAGTTTTGTTCGCGATATGAGGATGCGTTTCCGGCGCGTGCGAATGAGAATGCGTGTGGACGTAATCTCCGTGGCTGTGCGGGTGCGAATGGAGCAGCGAGGGGGAATCATCCGGCGACGCGGGCAGATCGCGGACGAAAGCTTGTACGTTTACGATGCCCAAAATCACCAGCATGAGGCCGACGGAAAGCTCCATGCTGAGGCCGATACGCGCAGGAATTACCACGCCGAACAAAATGATGAGCGAGCCTACAACGAGGATGGTGAGCGTGTGTCCGATGCCCCAGAAAGCGCCGATGAGCGCCGCGCGGGAAAGTTTGCGCTGCCGGCTGCCAATAGTAGTGACGGCGATGACGTGATCGGGGTCAGTGGCGTGGCGCATGCCCAGAGCGAATCCGACGGCGATGATGGAGAGGAAACTCAGCATGGGTTTACGATCGCGAAACATTCTAAATGATTGCGTGAAGTGCAAAGACTGACATGCGGCGGAGATGGGGATCAGTTGGCGGCGCGGGGTAAGGGCAGAACCTGCTGCCGGAAAAACTTCCAGGCATCGGCGTTGATCTGATCGGCCAGGGCGGAATAGTTGTGGTCGTGGCCTTTGAGTTCCTGATATTGCACGGGAAAGCCTTCACGCTGCAAAAGGTCGCGGGTCTTGCGGACTCCGGCAAGCGGGACGTAAGGATCTCGGTCGCCAATGTAGATGGCGATGGGGGTTTTGCGAGCTGCTTTCTTTACGATTCCAAAATACTGCTCTTCAATACCCATGGCGTGAACGGCCACGGCGGCGAAGATGTCCGAGTCAAACATGGCGCCGTCGTAAGCCAGGTAGCCGCCCATGGAGTGGCCGAAGAGGTAGATTCGCTGGCCGTCGAGCTGGGCCAGATGGCCGGCGTCTGAAAGGACGCAGCGGAAAACGGCCGGCGCAACGGCTTCAAACTCCAGTTTTCGCGGCAACTCAGGCGCAATGATCGCCACGTTTTCTTTGCGTGAGAAGGCCTTCCAGTTTTCGATGAAGTTCTCAGCGTGGCCGCCAGCGCCGTGCAGGATCATGATGGCCGGGAGGGGCTGCTTGGATGCTCCGGAATCAGGTATATATAGAAGATAGGAGTATGTGCCGCCGTTGCAGTCGATCTGGCGGGAAGTCTGGGTGGGTGCGGCGGCGAGGGCGGGGAGAGAAAGGGTAAGGATTGCCAGAAAGAAAAAAGATTTAAGCCAATAGACAGTCATGTTGATGTTGGTTGGACTGTTCGCTTTCAGTTTCGTAACTAGCTATCCAGCACGGGCCGCTGTTTGTGCCACTCGGTTTGCTTCTCGTAGGCGCGGGCCAGAGACAACACAACGCCTTCGGAACCGGGCGCTCCGGCGATTTGAATTCCGATGGGCAATCCGGACTTGGAGAATCCGCAGCAGATGGAGGCAGCGGGCAATCCGTAAACGTTGAACGGGCGCGTATTGCGCAACAGGATGAGTTCTTTCGCGCGCAGATCAGCGGGGGCGGCCTGCAAGTCCGCGATTTTGGGCGGCAGCAGCG
>JANXPR010000423.1 GCA_025357215.1 Acidobacteriaceae bacterium
GAACAATTACACTAAAAGATTTAGTAGTAGTAAAGTTAATCATGTTGAAATACCCTTTCATCGCTCCGTAAGGCGATGATAATAAACAACCTGAACTATATGTATGTTGTGCCCGCGGTCCGCGCCGGACGGGTCTGGGAAGGGCAGTTCCGGTTACGCCACTTTGGCACCGGCGAACCCGTGGAACTCGAGACTCGCGGCTTCGGCATCTTTGATGCAGGCGGGCGCCTCACCAATATCGCCACCGTGAGCCGTGACGTTGCCGAAAAAAAACGGCTCGAGGAACAACTGCATCTTGCGCAGAAAATGGAAGCCGTGGGCCAGCTTGCGGGCGGCATTGCCCATGACTTCAACAACCTCATGACCATCATCCGCGGCGCCAGCGAAGTGCTTACCGATCCCAGCCAGCTTACTGGCAGCCAGGAAAAAGTACTGCGTGAAATTCGCGAGGCCTCGGACCGCGCGTCCTCGCTCACGGAAAAACTACTCGCCTTCGGACGCCGCCAGATGGTCCAACCGCAGGTTCTGAATCCGAACCACGTCATTGCCCGCATGCATGACATGCTGCGCCGCCTGGTGGGAGAAGATATTCAGATCGAACTGAAGGCCGCACCGGACCTGGGAAATGTAAAAATTGATCCCGTCCAGTTTGACCAAATTCTCCTAAACCTGGCCGCCAACGCCCGTGACGCCATGCCCCACGGCGGTTCCATCACCATAACCACCCGCAACCACGACCTGGTACAGCCGCCGGCGGACCAGCCGTCTCTTTCGCCGGGCCCGTATGTGGCTCTGTCATTCGCTGACAGCGGTAGCGGCATGGATGGTTCCACGCTGCGCCGCGTGTTTGAACCGTTTTTCACCACCAAGGAACCAGGCAAAGGCACGGGCATGGGCCTGGCTAGCGTATACGGCATAGTGCAGCAAAGCGGCGGCCATGTTTCCGTAAGCAGCTCGCCGGGGTCCGGCACGCTCTTTCATTTCCTTTTGCCGCGGACGCAAGAAGAAGTTCCGGCCGTAGCCGGAGACCATCAAACCCGGAGCGAACGCGGCAAGGAAACCATCCTGCTGGTGGAAGATGAAACCAGTCTGCGGGAACTTGTTTCAGACTACCTTCGCGATCACGGCTATACAGTGTTTGCCGCTGCCAACGCTGAAGAAGCCATGCGGGTGGCAAAATCCTAGTCCCTGGACATGCTGATTACCGATATCGTGATGCCCGGAGAAAGCGGCCCGAAACTCGCCCTTGCCATCCACACGCTGCAACCGCGGGTAGCCACGATCTTCATTTCCGGTTATGCCGAACACGCTGCCTTGGAAGACGCCTTCCGCCAACCGGATGTAGTCTTCATGCAAAAGCCATTCCGTTTTGGCGAATTGATTAATACCATCCGGCAGGTATTGGACGAGGGAAAAGAAAAATCGGTGGCCTCGTAGGGAATCGCGCTCTCCGAGAAACTTGACGGCATTGCGAGTTCATTTGAAGCCTGTCGTTCTGCGAGCACAAACGACGTTCTGAGCGAGCATAAGCGATGTAAGGGAGCGAGGGCGAGTCGAAGAATCCCTATTCCCTTTCCCACGATGCTGCTTCACGGAGTTCCCGCCAGGTTTTCTAAGATTAGCAAAGGGACAAGCTGTTTCGGTATTCGTAACGCGGATCGCAACCACCGGGCTTTCACCCTTCGCGACCTTCGTGTCCTTTGTGGTGAGTCGATTTCCTAGCGGGTCTTCTCCGCAGGCTGCCGGTACACCGGAGAAATCTCGCGCAGGCGTGACACGGCTTCGGGGACGATTTTCGCCGCAAAATCAATGTCTTCCGGCGTGGTCTGCTTGCCCAGACTGATGCGGATGGAGGATCGCGCGCGCTGATGCGGCATTCCCATGGCCAACAAAACATGCGAAGGCTCTATCGCTCCAGATGAACACGCGGCTCCGCTGGAAACGGCCAGGCCTTTCAGATCAAGCGAAATAACCAGCGCTTCGCCTTCACATCCTTCGAACCAGAGATTCGTGGTATTCGGCACGCGCTGCGCGCCTTCACCATTCACACCGGCATCGTCCACGGCGCGCAGAATTGTGTTTTGCAGCCGGTCGCGTTCGGTGCTCATCTCCGCCGGGCCGCTGCCGTTCAGCCAGTGCAGCGCCACTTCCGCGGCTTTTCCCAGGCCTACGATGCCCGGAAGATTTTCCGTTCCAGCACGACGTTGACGTTCGTGGCTGCCGCCGTAAATCAGCGGCTGGATCAGCGTTCCCTTCTTCACGAACAGCGCGCCGGTGCCTTGTGGCGCGTGGATCTTGTGTCCGGAAATGCTGAGAGCGTCGCAACCAATCTTCGCGACGTCTACGGGAACTTTGCCGGCAGCCTGCACGGCGTCCGTATGGAAGAAGACGTCGGCTTCCTGCGCGATGCGGCCAATTTCTTCCACCGGCTGCAAAACGCCGGTCTCATTGTTGGCCATCATAATGCTGATGAGCCGCGTATTCGGACGCAACGCCTTGCGGACTTCCTCGGGATCGACCTCACACCGGCCGTTCACTCCGATATAAGTCACTTCGCATCCTGTCTCTTCCAGACGCTTGCAAGTCTTGAGTACTGCGCTGTGCTCGATAGTCGATGTAATCAGGTGGTCGCCGCGCGAGACCAGTCCAAAAATTCCGGCGTTGTCGCTTTCCGTGCCGCCGCTGGTAAATACAATCTCCGCCGGACGGGCGTTCAGCAGCGCCGCCACGTGGCCGCGCGCCTTCTCCACCGCCGCCCGCGCATTCTGTCCATAATGATGAATGGACGAGGCATTCCCAAACCCTTCCAAGTAGAACGGCTTCATGGCCTCGAACACTTCCAACAGGACAGGCGTGGTTGCGTTGTTGTCCAGATACACACGGCGCATGTGACTATTCTACGCCTTTGGTTCGGCGACTGGTTTTGTCCCGAGCGCCAGCGAGGGACCCCTATTTACTCAAACAACGCCGGGACCAACCCGATCCAGACAGAAGGACCGACCAGTGTAAGTCTTTGTCACGATTGGGGATCAGATCACCCGATCACGTGCGATCACCCGATCACCCGATCCTTTTTCTGCAATCCCCGGAACTTTCCGCGTACTTCAGACATTACAGTATTGGTAGCTGCAAAACAGGCCTGTGTTTGCTTTACCGGACGAGAAACAAGAAGCGGCGTTGAGGAAGCCAACGGGATGGAAGCCCATTGATGTTGGAACACATGGAAGTCACCAGCGATGAAGCGTTGATGCTCGCGTTCCAGCAAGGGTCGCGTGCGGCCTTTGAGGAGATCTATGCACGCTATCGCCAGCCGCTGTTCGGTTTCTTCCGCCGGCGCATGGCCGATAAGGAACGCGCAGAAGACCTGGCGCAAGAAACGTTTCTCGCCGTGATCCGGGCGACATCGCGATATGAAGCCCGGTCTCTGGTGAAGACTTATTTGTACGGCATCGCGCTGAACCTGCTGGCCAATGAACGCCGCCGGCAGATCAGAGAAGCGCGAACGCAAGCGCCCGAAGGGCAGCACGATGGTGATGGCTCGCCAGATCTGGAATCCCTGGCTGGGCCCAGCACGGATGGCGCACCGGAAACCGTGTTGTGGGTGCGGCAAGCATTGGAAACCCTGGAAGCCAAAGATCGCGAAGTCCTGATGCTGCGCGAGTACGAACAGCTCAGTTACACCGACATCGCCCAGCTTCTGCGCATGCCGCTCAACACTGTACGCACTCGGTTGTTTCGCGCGCGAATGGCGCTGAAAGAAGTCCTGGAGCCCAAGGCAGACTCGGAAAGCAAAGAAGCGATGAACGACGGAAAGCCGTCCACCACAGGGAAGGATTCGGCGATGAAAACGAAACCTGGAATTGCGTTGATAAGCGCCACGGGACGCGGCACGAATCCCGGGCCGACACGGAGCGAAGCGTAAGGCAGCCAGAAACGGCCTGAAGCGGAAAGAGTTTTCGAGGAGCACCACACGTAACAGGGCATGGTTTCAGCCGTGCCGAAAGAGTTCTAAAGAGATTTGGGCTTTAGCCCCTGTGGCACGAAACAGATTTTGAGGAAACCAAGATGAGCACCAGCCAACATTCATTTGATCAAGAAGAGCTCATGGCCTTCCTCGACGGCGAACTCCCGGCGGAGCGCGCCGCCGGAGCGGCCCAACACCTGAAGCAATGCGCCGAATGCCAGAAACTCGCAGCTGAGTTCTCGCAAGTCTCGCAGACGATGCTGAGTTGGGAAGTGGAAGAGGCGGGCGAAGAGATTCCCGCAAGTGTTGCCGTTACGTTGGACAGCAAGCTGAAATCTAGTACCAATCGCCGAGGCATCAGCTTGCAAAAGGGATTCAGCCTACTCGGCTGGAAGCAACTTGCGTGGACCGGGGGCCTCGCTGTGGCGACGCTGTTGATCATCGCCATTGGCACTCCAAATCTGTTAAGAAGCAAATTTGCTGCGCAGCAATCCGCGCGCGCAGCGCAGGCCCGCGCGGAAGCGGAGCACCAGAAGGTTCAAACCTATCTGCTGCCCGAGCCTAAGATCCCGAACAACAAGATTTTCGTCAGCAACGGCGATTTTGTTCAGAAATACAAAGTCACAACCAAGAAGTTCGGCCCGGTGTACGGGCGCAACAACGGCGCCGTGATCAATACTGTTACCAAGAGCGGAACAATCGTGGCCCACGGGAGCTTGCACTCAAAGAAGATAGCCGAAGACGATTCGTTCACCGCTACTACCTCGCTCGAAACAAGCGGCACTCTTGGCGCTCGTGATGTGACTCCACCGGCCCCTCTCGCGCTCCCGTCGCCTTCACAACAAGCAAACATCGCTGGCAACTCCGTCAATGGCGCATATGGCTTCGCTCCCAGCACAGCCACCAATTCCTGGCAGCAAAGGCCGCGCGGTCCGGCCGTCGCGCAAAATCAACTTGCGCAAAACCAAAACGATGCCAATATCCAGCTCCGCTCGAAAGCAGTTCCACCGGCCGCTAAGCTTTCTGCAAAGCCCGGCGCTACATCCGAAACCGTGGAAGTAACCGCTGATTCCGCCCAGATCGAGACCGCGCCGCCCGCGTCAACCACAGCCGCGCCGCCCGCGTCGGCCACAGCCGCGCCGCCAATGATCATCCGCACCGCCCAGCTGGCCGTCACCAGCAAGGACTTTGACACCGCACACGATCGCGTGGAAAAAATTCTAAAGCGCCATCAAGGCTACGTGGGCGAGCTTACGGTGAATGCTTCCGCAGGCGCAGCGCGTTCGCTTACCGGGACGCTCCGCGTGCCGGCCACGCAAGTGGAAAGCACGCTGGCCGACCTGAAAGCCATGGGCCGCGTGGACCAGGAATCGCTGGGCGGCGAGGAAGTGACGCAGCAATATGTTGATCTGGAAGCGCGCATCAAGAACTCCCGCAACACCGAGCAGCGCTTGATCGAGCTGCAGCGCGAACGCACCGGCAAGCTGGCGGACGTGCTTTCAGTAGAAAAAGAAATTACCCGGGTGCGCGGAGAGATTGAGCAGATGGAAGCCGAGCGCAAGAGCATGCGCAACCAGGTGGATTACGCCACCGTAAACCTGACCATCAGCGAAGACTACAAGGCCGAACTGAAAGTTGTCCCGACGTCCACCGGCACACTGATCCGCAACGCCGCCGTGGACGGTTACAAGTCACTCGTGGACGGCCTGCTGGGTCTGCTGTTGTGGCTGCTCTCGTGGTTACCGAGTCTGCTGATGTGGATCGCGGTCTTGTTCTTCCCGGCGCGGTTCGCGTGGCGACGGTTGCGTCAACGCTGGGCCCAGCAAGAGTTGATCGCATAAGCAACGCGACCCGAAAGTAGCGCGCGAAAAGAAAAGTTTTTTGAGTTGCTGTAAAAGCATCAGCCCCCGAACTCCTTCGCAATTACTGCTTGCGTATCCCAAGGGAGTTCAGGGGCTGATTGCTTTTGTATTCTAACGTTCTATCTATCTCTGTTCGATCGGAATATACCGGGCCGGATGTTTTGGTCCCTGGTAGTCCGCACGCGGACGGATCAAACGGTTGTCGTCCAGCTGTTCAATGATGTGCGCAGCCCAGCCGCTGATGCGCGACACGCCGAAGATGGGCGTAAACATGTCAACGTCAATGCCCAGCGTGGTGTAGGTTGACGCCGAATAGAAGTCCACGTTGGCGTTCAAGTGTTTTTCCGCCTTGATGTATTTTTCAATGGCTTCAGACATGGCATACCACTTGGGGTTGGCGTCCTGACCCAGGTCATGGGACATTTTGCGCAGGTGCGTGGCCCGCGGATCTTCCGTGTTGTTCTCGCGATTGCCGAATCCGGAAACTTTCTTCTTGTCGGCCAGCATCTTCTTTACGTGCTCCACCGGGTCTTCACCCTTTTTATCGATATCAAACAGCATGCGCATTACCGCTTCATTGGCGCCGCCGTGCAGCGGGCCTTAGAGCGCGCCAATCGCGCCGGTAACGGCGGAGTGCATGTCCGCCAGAGTGGCGGCAATCACGCGCGCGGCAAACGTGGAAGCGTTCAGTTCATGATCGGCATGCAGGATCAGGGCCACGTCCAGCGCTTTTTCCGCCGTCGGCGTGGGCTTTTGACCGTTCAGTTGTAAGAGGAAATTCGCAGCGTGAGAAATTGTTGGATCGGCGTCGACTACCGGCTTGCCTTTGCGGATGCGGTCATAGTTCGCCACGATCATCGCCAGCTGTGACGTCAACCGGATGGCCTTGCGGACATTGGAATCGTGGTCCACCGCTTCGGATTCGCTGTCATAGAACGCCAGCGCGGAGACCGCGGTGCGCAGCACTTCCATGGGGATGGCCGATTTGGGCACGTTGCGCATCAATTCAATGATGGCCGGATCCAGCTTGCGTTCCGCTCCCAGGCGTTGCTGCAGGTCTTTTAGCTCGGCGCGGTTGGGCAATTTGCCGAACCACAGCAGATAGCACGTCTCTTCAAACGTGGACTGCTTCGCCAGTTCGTGGATATCAATGCCGCGGTACGCGAGAATACCCGCGTCGCCATCAATGAAACAGATGGACGAAGTAGCCGCAACAATACCTTCGAGTCCTTTGGTTACAGTGCTGGTTGCCATGGTTTTCCTTGAGCCGTTTTCCGTCTTTTCCTGCTGGGGAAGAACTTCAGTGGTAGACATTTCTTTATACTCCAAACTCGGCAGACTTTCCAACCGACACATGGGCGTTGGTAACGGGCGGCTCATGCCAGGAATTGCCTTCCAGACGTGGTTCCGCTGCTCGGGTGAGAGTAGTTTCCACGGATCACAAACGTCTGTGACCATCGTCACTCCGCGCAAAGGATTAAGAGCGTGCTAAGGAGACGCTTAGGGAGTACGCCTGCCCGGCTGGGCTGCCTCGCCTGGCTTTTCTGGACCAAAATAGCGATAGTGGCCGGTTATTTTCCAGTCAAACAGCACATCTTCCATCTTGGGGCCCTCGCCAATATTGTGGACGATCATGGGCCGGCCGGTTAGCACAGCCCGCTGATCCACCACCATGCCAATGTGGGTTAAGCCGTGACCCAGATTCCAGGTCATCAGGTCGCCGGGGTGGTATTCGGCGGCCCGATTGGTTATCGGCAAAACCTCGCCTTTCCTGTGGAAAAAGACCATTAGGTTGGGCACCCGATGGTGATCAATATTGGAATCTGGATGCTCAAGGCGCCATATGGTCTTACTGGGATAAGCCGAAAAGTTGGCCGCCATGTCTTCATGGACTTCTTTTTGCAGGTCGATGCCCAGGGCCCGGTAGGCGCGGATCACTTCGTCCGTGCAGACTCCGGCTTCTGCTGGGACGTCACCGCCAGGGTAGGCGATGGCCTGATATCCCGGGTCATACCGGACTTGGTGATGCGTGCGTTCGATGGCGGCCGCGGAAAGCTTTTGCAGAAAGCTTTGCTGCTGGGCAGTCGGGCGGGGCTGGGCTGGAGGGCGCGGCTGGGCTGGGGCCAAGGCGGATACGGACGCGGCAATCACCAATATGGATCTGAAGACTTTCATTTCGCCACAGCTTGCGAGATCGTCGCCATCAATTCATCATACGTCCGGTCGCGGATGATCTCCCCGTCTGCGGGGACCGCTCCGGGTTTGAAGTCCACGTCGTAAAGCGGCGCTGATATGACCACTGGCGGCAGAGGGACTCCTGCGCAGACAATGTCCACAACCTGGCCCTTCACCTTGTCACGTTGGAGAGTGAATTCAGTGCAAGGGAACGTTCCCGTACTCTCCACGGACGGTCTAAGTCGGTACAAATAGAAACCCGTCAAGAACAGAACTCCGCCATCTTCTAATTCAAGAAAATAATTCGGACCTTCATCATCATCAAAGTCAGATACGTCAAAAACGCGCGCGGCTTTCAAAGTCTCTCGGGTCAAGAGGCCCTGTTCGTCAAGTTTCCGCGCAATGTCAGCTTGCGTAGGGCTCCATGGTCTGGGCGCGCCGACATTAAAAAGGAAATATGCCATGGCAAATACCACCGGGAGATACAGACCGATAAGCAGGACCATCACCCAAATCGGAAAGTTATCCCCAAAAAAATGCGAGACCAACCCAAGGCCGGCAATCATCCCAACAAAAATGAACAAGCCAGCAAAAACTACTCTCATTTTCTGAAGCCACTTCATCGTAGCAACCCTGCCCCGAGGTCGATGGCGTTGGACGACACGAGCGCCGCAAGCAGCAAAACGCTGAGCCCTAGCGCCTTGAACAGCCGCCGGACGTTAGAGAGCCGGTGAGGACGGCCTGGCCGAATTGGGCCCTCTGCGCTTCCCTGTTTTTCGGCGGTACGCAAAGCAATGCTCATTCTGCGGGTGTCGCCACCCTGGCGCAACCAACTCCGTACGGATCGGGCAATGGCCTCCGAGCAGTTCTCATTGCCGCTATGCAGAATGAGATCGAAGAGATCGGCAACCACTTCAAAGGGAGCGTCACGCGGGATTTCCATGAACAGCCGGTTCGCCAGATCGTGCTCGCCATATTCAGCCAGAAGCTGATGGATGAGCGGCAACGAATCCTTGAAACGCTCGTCCCGTTCACGGCAAATGGCGGCGATGGTGCTGGCCAAAGTCTGGTTCATGGCATACGTTCCTTCTTACAGGTCTGCACTTGCATAGTCTACGCCTCAGACCTGAAACAGACGTTGCTTCCATCTCACTTACCCAGAATTTGCCACAAACCGATAACGGCAAACGGCAACATAACCGCCAGCACCCAGAGCTTGGCGGTGCCTTTGATCTTTTCTTCTTTCTCCCAGCGGAAGAGCTTGCCGCCCACGGTGAGTCCGACGGCCATGGTGAGCAGCAGTGCTCCTGCGGCTTGCCAAAGTTCCTGAGAATCGTGCCACGCTGAGAAGAAACCCGTGCCATTGAGCATTATGCTCTGCATTCCTTTCACCAGATAACTGGCGGGAATGAATTTTGAGATCACGCTGAAAACTGGACCACGTATGGGAAACGTTGCCCCGCTCATGAACAACATGGGGAAATAAAGCAGCTGCACCAGGATCGTGCCTTCCTGCATGTTGTTGGCTACGGATGCAATGATCAGGCCAATGGAGCGGAAAGCAATCAGGCCCAGCGAAATAAAGGCCACCAGAGAAAGCATGTGATGGGGCCACGGCATCTGGTACCAGAAATGGGAAAGCGTGAGCAACACCAGGATGTAGGGCAGAAAAATCGTAAATCCGGTCACCATGGAGGCCACCAGCAGAGGCGTGGGTGTAATGGGGGTGACCTTGTAGCGGCGCAGGATGTTCATTTCCCGTTCCTGCAAGGCGCGAATCCCAGCACCGAATAACCCGTTACCCAGAATACCCAGCGTCACCGACATGGTGACCACCGTGGTCGCCGCCTTGGCGTCCCCCTTGGCTCCAATGAACGTGCCGATGGTGAAAAAGAAAATCATCGGGAACAGGTAATTGAAAAAAATCACCGTGCGCAGCCGCAGCGCCAGTTTCAGGTCGAGTTTGATAAGGGCGATATACGATTTCATCTGGATTTGAAATTCATTTCGATTTGCAATTTCAAATTTTAAATTTCAAATTTGAAGTCATTTCCTAGTCCCGCAACTGTTTCCCCGTCAATTCCACAAACACGTCTTCGAGCGTCGGACGTTTCAAGTGCACGTCTTCCAGCGTGATGCCCTGCTGGTCCAGCCATTTCATGATTTCAAACAACGTGCGCGCGGGACGGCTGGAATACACGTCCAACGAACGCTTGTCGTCTTCCAGCACCATGTCCACCACGTCCGGCCATTGCGGAAGAGCCGCTTTGTCCAGCGCTTGCGCGGTGACGATCTGTATCCGCGATTGCGACCGGCTTTTCTGTTGCAGCTCGCGAGGCGTGCCCAGGGCCACGATCTTGCCTTCGTCCATGATGGCCACGCGGTCACACAGGCGCTCGGCTTCTTCAATGTAGTGCGTGGTCAGAACAACGGTTCGACCTTCTGACTTCATCTGCTCGATCAATCCGTGGATTTCCAGGCGGATCTGCGGATCAAGGCCCGTGGTGGGTTCGTCCAGAAAGAGAACTTGCGGATCGTTGACCAGCGCCAGGGCCAAAGCCAGGCGTTGTTTCTGTCCGCCGGAAAGCGTTTCGTAGAACGCGGCGCGCTTGTCCCAAAGTTGCAGGCGCTTGAGAAGCGTTTCCGAACTCACGCTGCGCGAGTAAAACGAAGCAAAAAGGTCGAGCGCTTCCTGCGTACGGATTTTGGCGGGGAGGTTGGTCGCTTGCAGACACACGCCAATGCGGTCTTTCAACTGTTGCTTTTGCCGATCAGGATCATAGCCCAGCACCTGGGCATCACCGCCGGTACGCGGACGCAAGCCTTCCAGGATTTCCACCGTGCTGGTCTTGCCGGCGCCGTTGGGACCCAGAATGCCGAAGACTTCGCCGGCCTGGACCTGAAAATCAATGCCCTTCACGGCTTCCAGCTTGTCGTAACTCTTGCGCAACTGCTGAACGGAGATAACCGCGTCTGTGCTCATAGGAGTCTGTTTAGCGTACAAACGCAAACCAGTATTGTCCAGTTTAGCGAAAGAATTTCACGTGAATCGGCTTGGCAAGCTGTGCCGTTGCGGGTTACCCTTTGCGACACCAAGATTGCGAAGAAAGTCCCAGCCAGGCCAGGAGTGGTACACCATGTTTAAGAATTTCTTCCTCGCGCTGCTTCCCCTGCTGGCTACGAGCCCGGCTTGGCCGCAAGCGCCCGATCCGCAGTTGCTGGCGGAGATCAACAAGATCAAAGCGATCGACAATCATTCGCATCCGCCGAAACTGGTTTCGCCCGGCGAAAAAGATGACGACTTTGACGCCCTGCCTTGCGATCCTCTGGAACCAACTGTGCCTACCACCGTCTCGCGTCCTGACAACCCGCAATACATTGCCGCCTGGAAGGCCCTGTATGGCTACAAATATGATGATGCCAGTCCGGAGCACGTAAAAGAGTTGCTGGAGACCAAAAAGAAAGTCATGGCCGAACAGGGCGACAACTTTCTTACATGGGTACTGGATCAGCTGGGCATTGAAACCGAATTGGCCAATCGTGTGGCCATGGGACGCGGACTGAAAGTTCCACGCTTCCAGTGGGTGCCCTTTGACGATGCTTTGCTGCTTCCGCTCAAGAATTCAGATATGGGCAGCGATAGCCCGGACCGCGTCTTTTTTTACATGCGTGAGACCCATTTGCTGCGCCGCTATCTTGACGATCTGAAGCTTGAGGCGTTGCCCGCAAACCTTAAAGACTACACCGCCAAGGTGATCACGGCTCTCCTGGAAAAGCAGAAACGCGAAGGAGCGGTGGCCATTAAGTTTGAGGCAGCGTATCTGCGGTCGCTCGACTTCGGCCCGTCCGAACCCGCCGAACTGGTGCAAAGAATCTATTTCCACTATGCGAAAGAAGGCGTTCCGCCCAAGGCTGACTACATTCGACTGCAAAACTATCTGTTCCGCTACATCGCGCGCGAAGCCGGACGCCTGGGCCTGCCCATCCACATACATACCGGAGGCGGCTGCGGGTCATATTTTATGTTGTCAGGGTCAAATCCCGTGCTGCTGGAGTCGGTACTCAATGATCCTGCGCTGCGCAAAACCAACTTTGTACTGATCCACGGCGGCGCTGGCGCGTTTACCAAGAACACGTCCTATTTATTGATGAAGCCCAACGTTTACACGGACTTCTCCGAACAGACCTGGCTGATCCCCACGCGCGCACTGAGCCAGGTGATCCGCGAATGGCTGGAGTGGTATCCGGAAAAAGTCATGTTCGGCACCGACCTCTATCCCAATACGCCGGAGATCAACTGGGAAGAAATCGGCTGGCAAACTACGCAGTCCGGACGCGAAACCCTGGCTATTGCACTCACTGGAATGATGGAAGACAAAGAGATTTCCCGTGAACGAGCAGTGGAGTTGGCCCACATGGTGCTCCATGACAACGCGGCCAAGCTATATGGGTGGATGCGGTAGTTCATTAAGGTAAGAACGAAAAACTAAAGGGTGCTGGGCCCACCCTAAAACCAAACAGCTAGTGTTTTCCAAGACTCATTGTCATTGTCGATGAGGTAGTAACTGGAAACGCCGCGTGGAAACACGCAATCCATCCCATCGTCTCAATTTAAGACGTCTCTTATGCAGGTTTTATGCAATTTCAGGCAACTTCTCGCTTGACTTGATAACAGTAGACTGCAAAACTCACACAGTCCAACCGGAGCGTTGGGAGGTGCAATTCACACTTGGCAGAAGTCAGGTTGCAAGAGGCTGAACCTCTTGAAAACGCCTTACGCCGGTTCAAACGGAAAGTGCAGCAAGAAGACATTATTAAGGAAGTAAAGCGGCATTCCTTCTATTTGAAGCCTGGCGAAAAACGCCGCGTGAAGGAAGCCTTGGCGCAAACGAGAAATCGCAAAAAAGTGCGCAAAGAGCAGAGCTAGAACAAAGAGCACTAGAAAGAGTAGATTCAAGGCCGGGCCGGTCGACCCTCGGCGGCCCGGTTTTAGAGAAACGGTTTACAGGCAAGAAGCTTTATAGCAAAGACGGGTTATTCCAGGTTTTATACGAGCTGTTCCGCAGTCTTAAGAAGTAAGAGCGCGGTCTAACTGAACCGCGCCGGGGCCGAACCCATGGTAGGTGCGCCCGTGAAGGATCGGATTGAGGTATGTCCCTCGCATCCGGATCGTTTTCGGGTGGGGTAGGAAAGGGGGCATGTCTCGATGATGGAGTTCCAGGATAAGGTTCTCAAGTGTGTGGACTGCGGCGCTGATTTCATCTTCACGTCCGGGGAACAGCTTTTCTTCCACGATAAACAATTCAAGAACGAACCCAAACGCTGCAAAAACTGCAAAGGCAAGCGCGCCCAGGCGCTAGGACTGCCGCAGACCGGTGGCAACTACCAGAGAGTGGAAACGAAAGCCGTATGCTCTGGATGCCAGCGGGAAACTACGGTACCGTTCAAGCCCACGCAAGGGCGTCCGGTATTTTGCCGCGAGTGCTTCCAGCAACGGAGAACCGCAGCTTCAGCCTAGTATTCCTGTCGCTTCGCTCACACCGCCTAAGGGCATGCCACGCTCGCGGAGAGTTCTGCCCCCACTTCCGCCGGACTCGGGACCTGGTTTTCGTGTCGCTTCGCTCCACACCGCCTAAGGGCATGCCACACTAGTTGACAGTTTTGCCTCGTCGCAGCGGGACGCGGCGCGTGATCGGCGCGCCCCTAATATTCCTGTCGCGTTGCTCCACAACGCGTGAGGGCTTGCTACACGTTCCCAAATCGCCCCGCTTTTTCCATCTATAATATTGTCCGTGTCCGCCTACTTTCTTGAAAACTTTGGCTGCCGCGCCACCCAGGCTGACGGCGCCGCACTGGAGCAGCAACTTGCCGCTCAGGGACTGGTTCGTTCGGAAACGGCGGGCACGGCCGACGTCGTAGTGCTGAACACCTGCACCGTGACCGCCGCGGCGGATCAAGACGCGCGGGCCGCGATTCGCCGGGCACATCGTGAAAATCCGACAGCCAAGATTCTGGTTACTGGCTGTTACGCACAACGCGCGCCGGCAGAAGTGGCCGCCCTGCCGGGTGTGACCTGGGTTGTCGGAAATTCGCATAAGCATCTGGCGGCGGAGGTGGCAGCGGGGAAACTTTTTTCGGAAAACCGAGCGGGCGATTCGCCGATTCAGTCAGCAACTGCGCTTGACGCGGTTTCGTCGCCCGCGAACTTTGTTCCGCTCGAAACCGTCCAGCTTTCGGCGCCGGCGTTCACGCTCATCGGCGACATCTTTGCACACACCGAACTGATCGCGGCACCGGTGTTTGCGGCGGATGATTCGGGCGAAATCGGCGGACGGACGCGGCCGAATCTCAAAGTTCAGGACGGCTGTGACAACCGCTGTTCGTTCTGCATTATCCCCAGCGTCCGCGGACAAAGCCGTTCGATGAAGTTGGACCGCGGGATCGCCGAAGCCAACGCGCTGGTCGCCGCCGGCTACAAAGAGATCGTTTTGAGCGGCATCAACCTGGGACGCTGGGGGCGAGACTTTGAATCTTTAAACGGCTCTGGCGCGCCGCAACGTTTCGAGCAACTCCTGCGCGCACTGCTGGAACACACCGACATCGCCAAGATCCGCATCAGCTCCGTCGAACCCATGGACTGGAGTGACGAGTTGATCGCGCTAGTCGCGGGCTCGCCGCGCATCTGCAAGCACGCGCACTTGCCATTGCAGTCCGGCAGCGACGCGATTCTGCGGCGCATGCATCGCAAATATCGTCCCTGGCATTACGCGGAAAAGATCCGCAAGATCCGAGAAGCCATGCCGGACGCGGCTATTGGCGCCGACGTGATGGTCGGATTCCCCGGCGAAACCGACGAACTCTTCGAACAGAGCCGCAGCTTCATCGAACAATTGCCATTTACTTACCTGCACGTGTTCACGTATTCGTCGCGACCGGGAACGCCTTCAGCGGCCATGCCTGACCAGGTGCCGGTGCAAATCGCCCGCGAACGAAATCGCGTGCTGCGTGATCTTGCCGCCGACAAGAACCGCAGGTTCCGCGAAAGCTTTGTCGGACGCTCGTTGGAAGTCATCACCCTGCAAACCGGCGGCGATGGCTGGACGGAAGCTCTCAGCGACAACTTTCTAAAGGTCCGGCTTGCGAGGCGGCATGAACCTAATCAGATGTTGACCGCGAACGTGACAGATATGGGTGACAACGATCTACTGGCCGCGGCAATGGACGAAGCAGCGGTTGCTGTTTGAACAGCATTCCGAGGAGTATCAGCTCATGTTCCCTTTCCAAAAACGTTTGCCTTGGGCTTTGATCGGCATCGTTCTGGTCGTCCTCGCAGGTGGATTCCTCCCGGCTCCAGCATCTCCTCGGGCTTTGTCAGCCGGCCCGGGACTAGCGGACTTCCTGAAGCAGGGTGGAATCTGGCGATCTGATTTTCAGGGCCAGCCAATTTGCATGGTGCGGTTGAACCCGCTGGTCAAGGAAGTAGAAGGCGGCTTGAGTCTTGCACCAGACTTCAGCACAGACGACAACGGTGAGGTGTCCGCGGTTGACGATCCGGCAACCCTCAAGATGATGGTTCCGCTCGTCGAACCAAAGATCGAAGGTGCGAAGCTCATCTTCAAGATGGTGGATGATCCCGAACACCCCGATACGTGGGAGATGGTGGCAACCGGGCCTGATTCGGCCACGTTGCAGCTCATCGAAACCTGGAATTCCGACTTGCAGGAGCAGCAAACTCGCGAGCAAATTGCAAAATGGCAGAAACCGTTCCGGCTGAAACAAGCCTGGAAAGGGAACGCTCTCTAGCTGGCAGATGTGGCTTTCAACCGCGAAGTCGGCTTGCGCGCTGAACGGCGCTTATCAGGAGTTTGAAGAGATGAGACCGTGCCCATGGCTCGCCGCCGGGTTGGGGGCGCAGCGACAACAAATAATGCTATACTTTTGATTGTCTTATGCCGCGTGTCGGCGCCGTGGCATTTCCCACTTAACAGCACGGCAGGACAGGCAAGTTGGCCCCGAGTTCACGGGAACCGGGCCTGGGAGGCTTGAATCGATAAACGTTTTATTCGCATGAATGACCGTATCCGGGCGCGGGAAATCCGCGTGATTGGTGCGGACGCCGAACAGCTCGGCATCATGACGCCTTTTGACGCGATCAAGAAGGCCAAAGAGCTGAATCTGGACCTGGTAGAAATTTCGCCCAACGCGGTGCCGCCGGTCTGCCGCATCATGGACTACGGCAAG
>JANXPR010000429.1 GCA_025357215.1 Acidobacteriaceae bacterium
CTCTCAAGTGCCGCTGCAAGTTCCCTCCCGGCTACGCGGGATGTGGAAATTGCTCTCCGTTGTCGAATGAATTCTGTTTCCTCTTCTTCTACCCAAGTCCTATGCAAGTCGTCGCTCGTTCAGATCGCGCCCGCACTCACCCAGAGGAACAAAAATATTTATGCCTAAAAGCTCTGCCCATCCAGAAAAATCATCTGGATTCGCTCTCAACTCACCCCGGCGCATTCGCCGGACTTGCTTGTTTAGGGTCACCCGCCCAGTTTGGAATGCCTGGGCTGTAGGATTCGATGCTCACTCGCCCGGGCATGCAGCCCAGGCTATATTGCCGCCGGAAAAACTCCGGCATACTCCGTGGCTTGCGTCACGCGATCCACCGCCCGTTCGGCAACAGTTTTTATTTCACTGTCACTCGCGCCCGCGGACGCCGCAATCTTTTCGCTCGGCACCATCATTCCGCCGCCACTGAAAATCTGCGCTGCCACGCCACGTTGTGTCTCCAGCCAGTGCTGCAAGGCGTCCGTCACGGCAAGGCGTTCGTCCGCGTTCGCTGTTAACGTATAGCGCACAAAACAATTGCGTTCGTTCAGGCGCTGCCGCCATTTACTTCCGGCGGCAAATTCCCGGCTCAGCGAACGGGCCAGATCGTCCGACTCAATCACATCAAATACCGCGAGCATGCGGCGTGATTGCGGACCAGCCGGCTCCACTATTTCTTCGGCCAGAGCATAGACTCCTGGCTGGTTTGGCACCAGCACAAGTCCAAAACTGGATTCGCAACGAAACCAACGTGACCAATTCATTTCCATACTCACGGACTCCCAAACTTTCAGATGGGTTCGCTCCACCGCGGCCAAACGGCGGAAGCTTGGTTATAGCTTCTTTAAAATGAAGATCACCGCGATTTACGTCTCCAGCGTCACCTCGGCGCCGGTCTTTCGCTGTGTCAGGCGATCTCAGGGTCCAAAATCCTGCCGCAGAACCCAAGACCAGAATACTGCAGTGGAGGAAACTTACTCCCGTATATAGTGCATGTCAAGACCTAAACACAACCTATTGTACTCTTTCTTCACATGCTGCCGCAGCCCCGCGCTAAGTTCCTGTCTCTCCGTGTTTTACCGGATTTCTTCAGGAATTCTTAGGGGTTTAGCCCTTGGTTCTTCCGCAGTTCCTTGGGTCTTATGGGTAAGGTCCTTGTGCAAAAAGGTAGCTAACTTGGCTGGAGAACTCGGCCCTGGCTTGGCGTCGCGAAGGTCGCTTAGGTCACGCTCACTCACCGCGTCTGTACTTTCGAATCTAACGGGCGCACGGGTGGTGGTCAATGCCGAATCCGGGTGCATGTCTGTGGATTTGTGTGGAAAGAAGGTGCAATAAGAGGAAAACCGGGTCGCGACTCGCTCTTAAGACGTCACATCACAAAAATCGCATGGCAGCGGATCACCGTCTCACATTCGTCCGTCCATGCCCGCCCACAGATTCAACGTGTTTAATTCTTCCCCTCCGCTGGCTTTCAGATAGAGGAACAGCTGCATGCGATACGCGGAATAATGGCACAGCACCAGTCTCACAATCCACAACCCGCGGCTGGCTGTACTCCCAAACATTTCCATCTTAGTCCGCAAGTCGTCATCCGTGCAGGACGCAAGCAAATCCGCAAACAGCGCCGGCAGCCTGCCGATCTCGTCTTTCACTTGCTGCAAATCGCGCTGCTTCGCGGCCGCTTGATTAGTTCGCCACGTGTTGCTCCAGGCATCCATATCAAACTTGCCGGACACAATCGCGCTCAGATGAATCGGCCCAACGATGGTCAGGTACTGCAGCAGTTCCAGTGTGCTGCGCTGTTTGGCCGTGGGACGGTACTCCAGCTTGCTTTCATCAACTTTTGAAATCAAGTGCAGCAGTATACGCACTTCATTTTGCAGCGTTCCAATAAGTTCTTCTTTTGTCAGGACCACATTCGCCTCCGCTACCAAATTCACTTCGAGCTTTTCATGACGAAGCGCTGTTCATCACAAAGAGCCGTTCATGACGAAGCGCTGTTCATAACGAAGACCTTTCCACCGAGCCAGCACTGCGGGATCGCAAGCACCACCAGCGTCCACGGATACCACGCAGGCCCAGCGTCCCGCATCACGATCGCGCCGGCCACGCTCACCACCAGTCCGATCACGCCGAGCACCAGCGCGTGCCCCATGGGACGACTCGGCGCCAGCCGAGCCGCGATGTATCCACCCAACACGCCATAGAGTGTGCGATAGACCGTGGCCAGCGCCAGCAATCCGTTGGTAAATTTCTTCGGTTCATCAAACCCTGGAGTGATTCCCGCCGCATGCAACACCACATCGGTGCCAATGGAAAGAGCAACTACGGTCACCATTCCAGCCAGCACCGCCAGAATGCTTCTTCCGATGCGTCGCGAATTCTGAGTTTCGCCCATCGCTATTTCTCTCATTTGTTTGGGCCTGAAATTCCCATCTCTCCCAGCAGTTGATCAAGGTTGTTGTAGCCCGCCGCCATGCCCTGCTCCATCGGCGTCTTCATGACGCCATCCCGCGCCTCACGCGACGAGTATTGAACAGTGTTGGTCAACAGCGTCGTGCCGTCCTGTTCCGTCAGGACCAGTGTCCCCACGGCTTCTCCTTTGGTCCAATCGTCGTCGAAAACTTGTGTCGCGACCAGCTTCTCCGGCGGCCCGATCTCGCGATGCACGCCGCCCATTTCCATTTTGACTCCGGTGGTTTTGTTCCACACGTAGCGGTAGCGCCCGCCAACCCGCAAGTCGATTTCGCAAACCGGCATCGTCCACCCCGGAGGCCCCAGCAGCCAGCGACGCACCAACTCGGGTTTGGTGTGTGCGTCCCACACCAACTGGCGAGGCGCGCTAAAACTGCGCGTGATCACGATTTCACGCTCGCCTTGAGGCACAATCTTCAGATTTCCGCGGTTGGGCATGGGAACGTTGGGCATCGGAACAGTAGTCATGTTTTTACCTTTCTGTAAGAAGTTTAGGCTGCGCCGTTCGCGCCAGCCTGTAACGGCATTGCCGCCAGCAGTTCTTCCAGCTTGTCATAGCTCTCGGCCGCACCGTGCTCCATGCCGGATTTAATCACCGCATCGCGCACTTCCTTGGACGGAGAAAGCACCGTGGCTGTCAGAGTAGTCTTTCCATCCTGTTCCACCAGGATCGTCGTCACCTGCGCTTCGCCCATCGGAAAGTCGTCAAACGATTCCATGTGGACCATCCGCCCCGGCCCGGCAATCTCGCGATATACGCCGCGCATGCTCATTTCCTTTCCGTTGGGTGCGCGCAGTACAAAATGAAACGCGCCGCCCACTTTGAAATCGACCTCGCACACCGGCATAGTGAATCCTCGCGGTCCAAACCATCGCTGGAGCAGCTCGGCTTTAGTGAACGCCTCAAACACCAGATGGCGTGGTGCATTGAAGACGCGCGTCAACATGACTTCGCGGTCAGAAGGTAGCGTGACTTGTAAATTTCCTGCGTTCTTCATTGTGTTTTTCCTTGACTGCGGGCACGCCCGCGTTTTTTGTTTCCAGCGCCGAGCTTGCTCCCTGGCGCTCGTTCCCTGGCTCCTCTGGTGTTCGTTCCTTTTGTTTCCAGGCCCTTCATTTCGTCCAACAGATCATCCAGACGCAGAAAGCTGCCTTCCCAGAACTGGCGATACTTCTCCAGCCATTCATTGGCTTCCGCCATCGGTTTGGCTTCCAGCCGGCGCGGCCGGCGCTGGGCGTCTTGCGTGCGTGAAATTAGTCCCGCGCGTTCCAGCACTTTCAAGTGCTTGGAAATGGCCGGCTGCGTCATGGCAAACGGTTCCACCAGTTCCGCCACGGATGCTTCCCCGGAAGCCAGCCGGGCCAGGATCGCCCGCCGCGTGGGATCTGCCAATGCCGCAAACGTAGCATCCAGCCGGTCTGAGGATAATCTATTCATAACGTTTTAGTTATATAACCTAAAGGTAATATACATCTCCCCCGAAACGCTGTCAAGCCCTATCCGTCTAAAATTATTACTTGTTTTTGAAATCCATCGGGCTGACGAATCCTTCCCCGCTTCGCCTTTGTCGCCCTCGGAGGAAACCTATGCGCTGGCCCTTCTTATTCGCGATCCTCATCGCTTGCGCGGTTGGGCTCTTTTCCCAGCATGCCCGCTCGCAGACCAGCAGCCCGTACCATACCAATCCTTTGCCGCAAGTCCCGCCGCAAGCCTCGCTTGAGCCCGAACCAAAATCCCCGGTCCCTTCAAAATCTTCGCGCTATGAAAAAGAACTGATGGCCGCCGACGTTGAATTCTGCAAGCAGACCGCCGCGCGCCGGATCGATGGCTGGATGGACGCCTTTGCCCCGGACGCC
>JANXPR010000430.1 GCA_025357215.1 Acidobacteriaceae bacterium
GCCTCTCATCCCCAAGCGAATCACGCCGGTGTTGCCGGAAGGTCAGGCGGAAGTCCCGCTGGCCCAGCGTCCGTTCCATATCATTGAAGCCATCAGCCCGGCGTGGTTCACCACCATGCGCGTTCCATTGCGCGCCGGACGCGGGTTTACTGACGCTGACAACGCCCAGGCCCCCAAGGTCGTGATTGTGAATGAAGCCCTGGCCAGACAATACTGGAAGGGCGAAAACCCCATTGGCAAACACATTCTTCTCGGCCGCGGGACGCCGACGGAAGTGGTAGGTGTGGTGGGCGACGTAAAAAACCGCAGTCTCGCTCTGGACGCGGCGCCGCATATCTATCTGCCGTTCCCTCAACTACCCTGGGGCAACATGAACCTGCTGGTGCGCACGGCCAATGATCTGCAGAGCAATGATCCGCAGAATATGGCATCGGTGATCCGCGCACAAATCGCGGCCGTGGACCCTGACCAGCCCGTCACGAACATTCAAACCGTGGACGAACTGATGAACACGTCGCGTGCCCAGCCGCGTTTCATCATGACCGTGCTGGGCATTTTCTCGTCTGTTGCGTTGGCCCTGGCCGTCATCGGAATCTATGGGGTGCTGGCTTATTCCGTCGCTCAGCGGCGACAGGAACTCGGCATACGCCTGGCGCTGGGCGCAGCACGGTCAGACATTCTGCGGTTAGTCGTTAATCAAGGCCTTACGCTTACGCTCATAGGAATGTCCATTGGACTGGTGGGAGCGCTGCTGCTATCGATTGCGCTGGCCAAGGTGTTTTCCGGTTTTCTGTACCAAGTGGGCATTCGCGACCTAATAACGTTCTTCATCGCTCCGGTCGCGTTCTTCCTTATCGCCGCTGTGGCCAGCTTTGTGCCGGCGCGCCGCGCCACTCGCGTGGATCCGATGGACGCCATGCGCGGGTAACTGATTTCTCTGTCGGGCGTAAGCGACTGAAGCCTTACCTTCACCATGCTGCGGCTCTTGGAGAGACAAGTGTCAGGGCATGACGTAAGTTGTAAATTCAAACTCGGCCTCAGAATGACATGTTGTGCGCAACAGAACTTATTTTCTCCGTGCCTCCGTGTCTCCGTGGTGGGTTTTGTCTTGCAACCCGCGCGGATCAGGCGCGCAAAACCTGCTTCTTTACCGTCAACTTCTCGATCAAATCATTCTTGATCTTGAAGCCCCGTCCCGGACTTTGCGGCAGCGGAATGAAACCATCCGGGGAGATCTTCACTTCAGGCTCGATGATGTCTTCCTTCCAGTAACGCTTTGATGCCGAGACATCTCCGGGCAGGCTGAAGTTCGCCAGCGTGGAAAGTGCAATGTTGTGCGAGCGGCCAATGCCGGATTCCAGCATGCCTCCGCACCATACGGGGATGCCGGCGGCCTGAGCGACGTTGTGCACGGCGATGGCCTCACTGAACCCGCCCACGCGTCCGACCTTAACATTGATAATGCGGCACGCGCCCAGTTCCGCGGCAGCCTTCGCGTCGCGCCGGCCGTGGATGACTTCATCCAGGCATATGGCGCTCTTGAGTTGTTTCTGTAACTGTGCGTGGAAGTAAAAATCGTCATGCCAAAGCGGCTGTTCGATCATCAAAAGGTTGAACTGATCAAACTTTTTAAGATGGTCGATTTGATCGAGCGTGTAAGCGGAGTTGGCGTCACAGCTCAGTACAATCTCCGGCCAGCGCGCGCGGATCTTTTCGAAGATTTCAACATCCCAGCCAGGTTTGCATTTCACTTTGATGCGCCGATATCCGGCGGCCAGTTCCGTGGCAATTTTCTCGAGCAACTGTTCATGCGAATTCTGAATTCCAATCGACACGCCACAGGCGAGTTCCGTCCGCGTGCCGCCCAGCAATTTCCACAATGGAACCTGGCGCAGTTGCGCTTCGGCGTCCCACACGGCGTTTTCCACGGCGCACTTGGCCATGCGGTGGCCGCGAATCTTGCCGATCAGCGCCGGCACGTCCGCTCCGCGCTCAACGTTTTTACCGAGCAGCGCGGGAGCCAGATAACGCTCGGTGGCATACCACGCGGTTTCCACCGACTCTTCACTATAAAACGGATCTTCGCCGGCCACGCACTCGCCCCAGCCTTCCGGACCATCGGTATGTACGGTCACCAGCAGGATGCGGCGTTCGGTGGTGCGTCCGAAGCTGGTCTCAAAGAAATGCACCAGCGGCATTTGGATTTCACGCAGCGTGATGGCTTCAACCTTCATTGTTAGTCCTCATCGTTAGTACCCATCGTTAGTCCTCATCGTTGGTACTCATCATCTCCTGGGCTAGTCTTCGTCCTCGCCCGCTCGGGCCGCGTAGCTCCAGTCTTCATCCCACCTTCCCAGGAGAAAAGCCCCGTTGCCTTGCGCATCGCGTTCGTAGCCCAGGGCGGTGAGGCCTTGCCGGAAGGCCACAAGAAATTCTTCGCGATTGCGTTTTTGTACTTCCGCTGCTTTCGGCCGGTCAGTCTCTGACGATTTCCAGGTATAAATCTCCGCCGGAACGTGAATCCTTTTCTTGACGATCTTCTGATCGACGTTAATCTGTGGCGGCTGATTTTTCTCCAGCAGATTCACCACACGTCTGGATTTCAACCACCACTCGGCAACCAGACGGTCTGTAGGTAGCCCGCCTTGCAGCGGTGACGACGAAAATCCGTAGTGATTCACGCTGTAACGCCGCGCAATCGCTCCCAGGCGGACCAGGTTCAAATATGCGTTCTTGATTTCCAGAGGATCGAAAGTCCATTCGAGCAGGTCAAAGCCGCGGGCGATTGCATCGTCACGCTGCGCAAGTTTCATGCTGCGTCCCAGGCCGTAATTGCGCCACGCCGCGCGCACCGCCAGCATATGCGAATGCAGATAAGGATGGCCAGAGCGCGTGCCGGGGATGGAAAAAGCAAAGCCAATGAGTTCCGGCCCGTCAAAGGCCCCGATGATCTGTCCGCCGATCTTCTGGCTGACCACGAACATGCGCAGAGGGATCAAGTCAACGTCATCAAAGTTCCAGACTTCTTTTTGCAAAGCCACGCAGGCCTTGACTTCATCCAGATTGGAACATTTGCGAATGGTGATGCGATCAGCGCCAGTAGCGGTGGTCACTTGGTAGCCTCAAATTGTTTGGCTTGTTGCCACAGCTCTTCCATTTCGTCGAGCGTGGCGTCTTGCAGGGTCTTACCTTTCCGGCGCAGTTGCTCTTCCAGCCAACCAAAGCGGCTACGGAACTTGCGATTGGTCTTGCGCAGCGCAGACTCAGAATCCACTGAGAGCCTTCGCGCCAGATTCACCAGGACAAAGAACATGTCACCCAGTTCGTCTTCCAATTTTGCGCGCAAATCATCAGGCAGCTTGGATTTGGTTTTTAGGCTAAGCGCTCCGGCTGGCGCTTCGGCGATTTTTTCCTGCAACTCGCGCGTTTCTTCCTGAAGCTTGTCGAAAAGTCCTGTAAGTTCGGGCCAATCGAAACCAACCTGTGCTGCCTTGGAACTGATTTTGTGGGCTTCCATCAGCGCCGGCATTTTGCGGGAGACGCCCTCGAGCAGCGCGTCGTGTGGGGCCTCGCCATCTTCCGGTTCCGATCCGGCTTTGCGCGCTTTCTTCTCTTCTTTCTTAATCGCTTCCCAGTTCTTCAACACCTGCTGCGCGTCGTCGGCTTTTACGTCGCCAAACACGTGAGGATGGCGTCCAATGAGTTTGTTGCTCAGCGCGTCCAGCACCTGATCAATGGTGAACAGTCCGTCCTCTTTGGCCATTTCCGAATAAAAAAGGACTTGCAGCAACAAGTCCCCTAGCTCCTGCGGAAGCTCTTGCCAATCCCGATTCTCAATTGCTTCTAAGACTTCGTAGGTTTCCTCTAAGGTGTACTTCTTAATTGTGTCGAAATTTTGCTCGCGGTCCCACGGACAACCGCCCGGAGCACGCAATTTGGCCATAATGGCCACGGCCCGCTCGAATTTTTCTCCTGTAGACACGAATATTAATGCTATCATTACGCAACTTTTTTCAGACCCTTCACCAGACGAAAGAAAGAGCTGATGTTGCCATTTGTGCCCAAAAAGGATGGCGAGGGGATTTTCTGGCCTCTTGTCGACCAAGCCCGTGAAGTGTTGAACCGAGCGCTGGAAGCCCGCAAGCTGTTGCCTGTGGCCTTCATGCTGATGCTCGGCTTCCTGGTGCTCATGGCCTGGGACGGCTACTCCTCCACCCGCGAATTGCTCAACGCACAGGCTTATGTGCAGCATACCCATCAGGTGCTGCATGACATGGACGGCCTGGAAGACGCCCTGCAAGACGCCCGCGAAGCCTGGCTGCACTACGTGCTCACGCCCGAAAAACAGGACCGTGTGAACTTTTCCGCCGCCGAGAAACGAATCGACCGGCAGCTCCAGAAACTTTCAGAGCAGGATCCCGATCACCAGCAAAACATCGCACACATGGGCGCTCTGATTGATGACGAATTGCAGCACCTGCAAGCGCAGGTGAACAACCCGCATCCCAACAAGATCTGGCACGGCGGCTTGAGTGACCAGAAGCATGAAGCGGTTCGCGAATCCATCCAAAGCTTCAAGGACGGTGAAGAACGCTTGCTGGCCGAACGCAATGTGGCCGCGCAGCAGAGGTCGCGCGGGATCACCCGTAGCGTTTCCATACGCATCAGCGTATTCAGCGCGTTCATGGCCGTCCTGTTCCTGCTGGTCATGCGGGATTCCAAGAAGCTGCGCGTTGCCGAAAAGAGCGCTCTGGAAGTACAGAACCGGCTGGAAGGCTCCCTCTCTCAGTTAAAAAGCGAGAGCGAAAACAGCCGCCTGTTGAATGAACTTCAAGCGGATTTCCAGATCTGCGTTACCGCTCTTGAAGCCTATAAGGTAGCTGCCAGTTATTTGCAGCGTCTTGTACCGGAAAGCTCCGGCATTGTTTTCGCCATTGACGCCTCGCAAGACGCCATGCATGCCCAGGCCATGTGGCCGGGCGTTGACGGAGCATCCTTATATCAGGTGTTCTCGCGTGAAGACTGCTGCGCCGTGCGTGGCGGGCGCCTGCACGCTCAACTGGGTCCACACAAAGCTCTCGATTGCCGGCACTTTGCCGGTGAAACACCATCCTTTTACGTGTGCTTCCCGCTTTCCGCGTTGGGCGAGACGCTGGGCGTACTGCACTTAAGCGCGAAGCCGGAAACATTTACAGAAAGCCGGCTCACCACCATCCAACAGATCGGCGAGTATGCCGCGTTGCGGCTGGCGAACCTGAACTTGAAAGAAAAGCTCCAGCACCAGTCGCTGCGTGATCCGCTCACCGGACTGTACAACCGCCGTTTCCTGGATACTCGACTGGAGCAGGAACTGGTGCGCGCCTCGCGTAACAACTCCGGCATTGGCTTGATCATGGCGGATATTGACGGCTTTAAGCTCTTCAATGACCAGTTCGGTCACGATGCCGGCGATCTAGTCCTGAAAGAAGTTTCTGGCCTGCTGCGCCGGTCAATGCGCGCGGAAGACATTGTTTGCCGGTACGGTGGCGAAGAATTTCTGGCGGTGGTGCCGGAAAGTTCGCTGGAAAGCGTTTGCGAGCGCGCGGAACAGATGCGCGCGGCTGTAGCCAAGCTTCAGCTGGATTATGCCGGCAACCGTTTGCGTAAAATCACCGCGTCATTCGGCGTCTCCTATTCGCTGGACGGCGGCGTGGCCGCGGCGCAACTTCTGCGCTATGCGGACGAAGCCCTTTATGAAGCCAAGGGCGGGGGCTGTGACTGCGTGCGGCTTAGTTCCTCCACACCCAAGCCACCGGCATCCGAACCGGAGCAGGAGCCCGATAAGTCCCGTGCTCAGGTCCGTTCCATTGCGGGCCGCCCGTAGCTTCCAGCCCTGAAACTATTTCTAATCTTCTCTAACCTATTAGTTCTCCACTGAGTTGCTTCATGATTGCTTCATAAGATGAGCATTGTTCTGAAGTAATGTTGTTCTTCCCCGAAAAAGCATCTAAAAATAAGAGCAGGTGATGAGGGCTTTACCAGCGCAAGGCCAGGGGTTTGACGTCCTGGTAATCGGTGGCGGCATCAATGGAATGGCCATCGCGCGGGAGTGCGCCCGCCATGGCAAACGGGTTCTCCTGGTGGAGCAAAACGATTTTGCCTCCGGAGTCACCAGCCGTTCCACGCGCATCATCCACGGAGGCCTGCGCTACCTGGAACTGGGCGAAATCTCTCTGGTACGTGAGTCCCTGCGCGAACGCGAATTGCTTCTGCGGCAATCGCCACACCTGGTGCGCGCACAACAATTTCTGCTGGTCATGCCCGGCGAGTCGCGGTCATTCCTGCGCAGTTCGCTGGCCATACGAACCGGCTTGTGGCTCTACCATCGCTGGGCCGGAGGACAACGTTCCGCCGCAGCGGACGTGACTACTCTTGAAAAACAGCTTGACGCCGGCAAACGCTGGTCGATTTATTCTTATGAAGACGCGCAGTGTGAATTCCCCGAGAGGCTCGTTGCCGAATGGCTCGTCGAGGCCGTGGACTCCGGCGCCGTCGTCCGCAATCACACACGGGTTTTAGCCGTCACAAAAAGCAACGGCCGCGCCACCGGAGCGCGCTTGCGCGACGAAATCTCCCGCCAGGAATATGAGATCGCGGCAACATCCATCATCAATGCCACCGGTCCATGGGCAGATTTGGTCGCCGGAGCTTCCGGCATCAAGACCGCGCGAATGATCGGCGGAGTGCGCGGCTCGCACCTGGTTCTGCCCCGGTTCAAGGGCGCTCCCCAAAATCCCGTTTACACAGAAGCCGTGGACGGCCGCCCGATTTTCGTTATTCCCTGGAACCAACAGATCATGGTGGGCACCACGGAAGTCTCTGACTCCGCCGCACCGGACACCACAGCGCCCACGTCCGACGAAATCACGTACCTGTTCAACAGCTTCACCGGCATCTTCCCGCACTCCGGACTCACCGCCGCGGACGTGCGTTATGCCTTTGCCGGCGTTCGTCCTCTGCCCTACGCTCCAGACAAGAAGTATTCGTCCGTCACGCGCCGGCATATCCTGCATGACCACAAAGATGACGGCGCTGCCGGCATGATCTCGATCATCGGAGGCAAGCTGACCACCGCCACCAGCCTGGCGCGGGACGTCGCGCGCAAACTGGGCATCAACGTTCCTGATCCGGTCAACGTCTTCGCCGCGCCGGTGCCGGATGACGGCGTGGAATCCAGCGTTCGCCAATGGTCGCGCGCCGTGGCCAGCAAAGCCCGCATCCGTGAAGACTGCGCGCAAGGCATTGCCGAGTGGCACGGACGCCACGCTCTGGCCGTGGCGCACGCCGCGTCTCTGGACGAGCATTTGCGCGAGCCCATCTGCGCGCACAGTTGCCACCTGGTGGCGGAAGCGGTGGAAGCCGTGGCCCACGAATGCGCCATCACTCTCGGTGACATTCTCCTGCGCCGCGTACCCGTAGCATTGGGACCGTGCTGGTCCGCCGACTGTAGCCGTGAAGCCGCGGAAAAAATCGGCGTTGCCGTGGGCTGGGACCGCGAACGTATTCACCAGGAACTTGACCGCTTTGAAGAGGAACGAACGGCGTTCTTGCATCCAAAATATGTTCCGCATGTGGCTGAGGCTGGCGCGGCTTCACCCTGCGCTCAACAAGCCGCTACTTTAAAAACCGGCAGTGAATAGATGCCGTTGATTCCCACCTAAGACGCTCTCGGGTGGATCAAACGGTCCAGAAGGACCTGCTCCGCTGGTGCTTCGCGTGAGCCAAGACTCTCCCCACTTGCCACTTCCTCGGCTCTCCCGTCTCAGCACGGTTCTTGCTCATCAATTACTCCACTGACCTTCTTAAGAGTCACACTCACGCAGTCTTAATCTGCCATTCACACTGCGTTAACAACCTTTCTCTAGATTGATTCGCTGCACGCTACGCAACGCGCAAGCAACGCTTTGAGTCACCACCAGCCGAGTCAAGAAAAGAAACGGTCGGGAAAAATCCTGACCGTGAAAAGAAGAAGCTCAGGAGAAAGCAAAAGATGAAGACCCAAGTTAAGAATCTATTCGGACAGCAATCCAGTCTCTCGCGCAAATTCGCGCTGGTCGCTCTGGTAGCGCTGGTCCTTGGAGCATTCACCACCGTTCGCGCATTCCAAAGTGGCGATGATCGCGACGACGACCGCAGGCGTTACGCTATCGGTCTCTGGGGCGACCTGCCCTACTCTGATGTCCAGGCCCAGGTTGGCATTCCCAATTTGATTGCCGACATGAACAGCCAGGAACTGGCTTTTACCGTTCACGATGGCGACCTGAAAGCCGGCAACGGAACGCCCGGCTCCGTTACGCCCACCACCTGCACCGATGCTCTCTATACGCAGGCCCTCGGATTCTTCAACGCGCTGCGCGCCCCGGCCGTCTTCACCACGGGTGACAATGACTGGACCGATTGCGACCGCGCTTCCAATGGCAGCTTCAATTCCCTGGAACGCCTGGACCACGAGCGTGCCTTGTTCTTCAACTCGCAGTTCTCGCTGGGCCAGCGCCGCATGCGCATGGAAGTCCAGAGCACTCCTCTTTGCCTGGGAGTCAATGGTCCGGTACCGTGCGTGGAAAACCGCCGCTGGACCCGTGGCGGCGTCACCTATGTCACCGTAAACGTACAGGGATCGTGCAATAACCTATGCGACACCAATCCCAGCCCCACGGAATTTGCCGCCCGCAACGCCGCCGTAATTGCCTGGATCCAGCAATCGTTTGCTGACGCCAAGCAGCGCGGCTCCGCGGCCGTGATGATCGTTTCCCAGGCCGATCCGGGCTTTGATCAGTCCACTGGCGTGGGCGCGCCGTTGCGCGATCCCAAAACCCTGGCGGAAACTGACGGACTGGCCGACGGCTTCCAGTCCTTTCTGGTCGCACTGCGCAACGAAGTCATCGCGTTCCAGAAGCCCGTGGCGTACGTCCATGGTGACTCGCACTACTTCCGCATCGACAAACCGTTCCTGAACAGCAAAGGCCAGCGCCTGGAAAACTTCACGCGCGTGGAAACCTTTGGCGACAACCAGGCCAACGGCACCAATGACGTGAACTGGCTGAAAGTTTTCGTGGACTCTCGTAGCCGCGAAGTCTTCAGCTACCAGCCCCAGATCGTGCCGGGCAACCGCGTGGCAGTGCCGGCGCCAACGCTGTAGACCGCTGGGTTAAAAAATGGAGTTTGTGCGAACGGGGTGACCTTCAAACCAGGAGGCCACCCCGAAATGTCAGACAGCGAACTTTAGAAGGCTCACTTCACCGTCAACAGTACCCTGGCGTTGCTTTGCACCGCACCTGAAACGCCGGAGACAGTGATCGTATACGTGCCTTGAGGGGTGACTCCGGGACCGGGACCGCCGCCACTTCCCGTAGTCGATCCCCCGCCGCAAGAAGTAATTCCGAATACCGTCAGCGCAATGGCCACGCAGGAGACAACCATCCTGCGTCTTTTCCCCGCTGCAACAATTGCCACGGGCCCAAGCAACAGCGCGGCCAGTGCCAGACTCCGTCCGAAGCTGGACAGGCGCAACGAGGCAGTGGTCGCCGTGGTGGAAATGCTCAGGGTCACAGCCACTGGTGAAGTATTCAGCGTTACGGTGGACGGGCTGGCCGAACAACTCACTCCACGGGGCAATCCAGCGCACGCAAAACTCGCTTGCCCGGTGAAGCCGGCGTCCGGCACAACTTTCAGATTGAAAGTCGCGGTGCCACCGGCGGTCACGGAGGCGGGTGTGACCAGAGCACTGCCGGTCGCCGCATCGAGAATAGCGAAACCAAGCGGAGCAAATGCTGCGGGGAAACCGCGCAGATTGAAGCGCTGCACGGTGACGGGAGCGTTGTCGGTGATTACCAGCACGTCACCCACGGGATTAAAGTCAACCGGCGCGAAGTCCAGTGAAATGGCGCACGAGGCTCCCGCGGTTAACGCAGCCGGACAGTTGGAAGTGGCCGCAAACGTTGCGGTTGAAGTGGAAACAGAAAGCACATGCAGATCAGCGTTACCGCAGTTGGTCAGGTTCAGGGACTGCGTGCGGAACTGGTGCAAAGGGACACCGAAAAAGTCGGTCCCGTTAATGTCATGGCATACAGCGGGAGCGGCCACGGCAGGATCAATCTTCATCACGAAACCGCCACCCTTGGCGGCCGCCGTTTGAAAAGCCCCCGCGCTTGTGGGGAAAGCCGGTCCTTGCGTGATCCCGCCAACAATCAGCTTGCCGGAATTGTCCACGGCCATGGTAGCGGGAAAAGTGCGTGCATCAAAAGACGTGGCAAAGTCTGTGCCGTTTACAAAAGTGGAAAAGAGTAGCGTGGAAAGATCGTTACTCAGTTCGGAAACATATCCGGCGAAATCCGCGCCGTCGGGCTGAAATGGAAATTTCAGAGGAAGGCTGGTTTCCGTAACGCCATTGACCCAGACGTTGCCGCTGGTATCCAGAACAATGCCGTTGATGGCGGAAAAAAGAATGGCCGGCTGCCCTGCCACCGTGGTGTTGGGACCGGTGAAGTAAGTCGCGGCAGGTATGGCTGTACCGGAGGGATTCAATTTCAGAATGTACGCCTCAAAGCCGACTTTACCGGTCCGCTGAAACGCGTTCACTGAAGTGGCAATGTTGCTGTCTTGCGTCACTCCGGCCACATAAGCGTTCCCTGTAGCGTCTACGGCCATCGCGGAAACACTGCCTGCTCCCGGAAGATACGTAGCGTAGAGAATCGACGAAGCAGTCGGATTGAGTTTGACCACTGCTGCCGTGCCAGAGGTTCCGGTCGGGCCAACTACACCAGTCGTGGTCGGCATGCCGCTATCGCCGCCTCGCGCAAGATAAACGTTGCCGCCCGCGTCCACGGCAATGCCCTGGTTGTGTATGCTCTCGTCAAAGATCCGCCCGCCACCTTGCAAAGTCAGACCGGGAACAATGGTCGACCAGACCAGCGCGCCCGCCGGCGCCACCTTGGATACGAACAGCGAAACCGTGGGCGACGCCGGAACTGACGTGGCCACGGTGCCGGGCGTCGTCGGAAACGCGGAAGAGTTGGTCATCCCCGTTACGTAAGCGTTGCCCGTGGAGTCAACGGCCAGGGCCACCAGGTTGCCGGGAATAGAAAACATGTTCGCGCCGGTCGGCACCACGGGGCCAATCACTCCGGAGTAATTCAGGGTTGAGCCGTCGGCGGAAAGCGACGTCACAAAGACTGCACCGGCGCAACACGTGGCGGGCGTGATGGCATGTAGCGAGGGAAAATCCGTGGAAAACGTGATCCCGGCAACAACGGCGTTGCCTGCCGCGTCTACGCCAATGGCGTGTCCTTCGTCTCGCCCGCTGCCGCCCAAATACGTGGAGTAGATGACGGTGGACCCTGTGGGATCAAGCTTGGTGATAAACGCATCACTGGAAGGTGGCGATCCTGCTCCGCACGTGTTGCACGCAGGTTGCTCCGGCAAGTGGGTAGGAAAATCAGTGGAATCGGTGCTTCCGGTCACATAGATATTGCCTGCCGCATCGGTGGCCACGCCAAACACTTTGTCGTTGCCAGTGCTGCCGGCAAGGTAGGTCGAAAATGTAAGGATGGGGTCGATCACCAGTTTTTCGGCATTGTTGTAACGCCCCAATTTGAAGCTTACTTGGCTGCCGTTAAGTTTGAATGCCGCCGCGATCTGTTTGCGTCCTGAAATTGTTTCTTGATAGGCATATGGCTTGTGGAAAGTGACCACGGCATCGCGGACTTTTATCCGTAAATCGCCGTTAGTATCTACCCGCAGCGAGCGCGCGCCTTCAAGAGTGAACACGATTCTTGCGGCATCAGCCCCAGGGGCGACGATGAAATCATTTTCCAGGTCGTCACCATGTCCATAAAAAACCAAATCCACGCCGGGATAAAGGCCCGCGTAACGGATACGCGCATAGTGGGGAACACGCGTTTTCCAGGAAGAACTGTCACTACCGCGAAGATAGTTGCTCACGCCTGGCTGGAGTTCTTCTCCGCGAATTTGCGTTTCCGGCGCAGCCCCCAGCAGTAGCTCCAGCGGCTCAGCTCCGCCGGTATTGGAAGGCAGCCAAAGTTTCACACTCCTGCGCGTGAACCTGCCGGTGACGCCCGGTTGGTGGACGGCAAACTCTTCGTGCCCGGCATTCTGGCCGTCACCGGGCTCAAAGTGCAAAGAAGGTAGAAAGTGCTGCTGGGCCTGAGTCACCCGCCTCGGCTCTTGTCCGGAAGCTATCGTAGCTACGAGAAGACAGAGACCGCAAACTAAAACCAATCGACGTAAGCCAGAGCGCACAATTACCTCCTGCCCAAGACCATCATCATGCTTGCGATAGTCTATCTTAAGTGGCTCAAGCCAAATAAATTCGTATCTAACAAAACAAGAATGCCAGAAACCATGTGCGCGGGTATAATGGCACGCTTTATTTGTAGCTAAAGACACTGAGCAGATTTTGCAGCATCTGCTACCAGAAAGGTCCAAGCTGAAATGTCAAAGCGCAACCTGGTCATTGGAATAGCTCTTGCTGTCATCGTGCTGTCAATCTGTGGGGTGTGGTTTATCAACTACACTTCTTTCCAAAAGCCATTGCAACAGGTACTGGCTTCTGATTCGCGTAACCAGGGAGTGCAGGCCAAGGCCTATTCAGACGGTTGGTTCAGCTTTGATACGTTGGTTTTTGATGTGACAGATGTCGCCAGTACGGCGACGCGGGCGGATGTTTTTCGGGTCTTCCTGCAATACGCCAATGCAATAAAAACCAAGCATCTGACCAAGGTTGTCCTGGCCTGTCGTGGAGAAAAGAAGTTCACTCTGGACGGGAGCTACTTCCGGCAACTGGGCGAGGAATATTCCAGCCAGAACCCCATGTACACGATCCGTACATTCCCAACTCACCTCAGCGCCATGGATGGCAGCAAACCATTTTCCGAATACACCGGCGGCGTCTTAGGCGTTTTGCAAAAAGAGCTAGAGCAGTTCTCTGACTTCAACGACCGGTGGTACGTCCGGAGCCTGGCATCCGCCCCGGTGAGCAGTCCAGCCTCTTCGGCCGCTACGTCCGCTTCACCTTCACCGGCCCCAGCGGCGGAAAAGCCGGAAGCAAAATCGGGCGAGTGGTACCTTCTGGAATCCAAAAACGAAATGGACAGCACGCCGAAGATCAGTCTAAGCAAGACCGGAAGCGATGGCGCCATTTTGATGATCCGCTGCGCCGGTCGCGAGACGGACGCATTCGTGAATACCCACGTGATCGTGGACAATGGCTCCGTGAGGGTCCGGTTTGATGATTCCCCGCCCGCGCGTCAATCCTGGAGCGAGTCCAAGGACAACGAGGCTCTCTTCTCTCCAGACGCGGTCACGTTTTCAAGAAACCTGGCCAAAGCTCATAACTTCCTCTTCGAGTTCAACCCCTACCGCAAGACGGCCAAAACCATTACTTTTGACGTCACAGGACTCGATAGCAAACTGCAGAAAATCTCTGACGCTTGCAATTGGGATGCGATCGACAAGCGCCGCGCCAAGGCCAAGGCCGACGCCAACGCGCTGCGCGATCTGATTAGCCCCTATGTCCACGTCTGCACCAAGGGCGGCAAAGGCTGGTGCTATAGCGACCCGGACTTCCAACCGACTCCGGGTTATGAGATGTTTGGCGGATCAACCAAGGAAGAAGCCCTTCAGACCGCCCTGGAGAATGCAAAATTGGGCGTGGCTTTCAAATCGGTTATGCCGAAGAAATAGCGCTTGATGGTATTGAGTCCGGGCTACTCTGAGCTTCGGCAATCCATCCGCCGCCCACCACCACGTCGCCTTGGTAGAACACCACGGCCTGGCCGGGGGTGATGGCGCGCTGGGGTTCGTCAAAGGTGCAGAGCACTTCGCCGTTCGCGGCGGGTTCAATGGTTGCCGCCGCGGGTTCGTGGCGGTGACGGATCTTCGCAAAGACGCGCATTGGCGCGCTGGCCTGAACGCGCAGGCCGCTCACAGCCGAGGGCGGCTGTGCCACACGTGCGAGTTCTTCCCGAAGGTCGGCAATCGCAATCCAGTTCAGATCGCGTGCGATCAGCTTGTTGTGCAGCAGATCGTCATTGTTGCCGACGGTAACCTGTCCCTTGGCGCCGTTGATGTTGATCACATACAGCGGCGAGCCGGTGGCAACTCCAAGTCCCTTGCGCTGGCCTACGGTAAAGTTGTGAATGCCCTCATGGTGGCCGATCACCTTGCCGTCAGTGGTCACCATATCGCCTGAAGTATCCGGCAGGCTCTGGCCCTGCTCACCGAGATAGGCGTCAATAAAGCGCTTGTAGTCGCCGCCGGGGACGAAGCATATCTCCTGCGAGTCTGGCTTTTCCGCCAACGCCAGCCCGTAGTGATGCGCCAGTTCGCGCACCTGCGGCTTGTTCATGTGTCCCAGCGGAAAGCGCGTACGGCTTAGCTGCTCTTGCGTCAGGCCGAACAGAAAATAAGTCTGGTCCTTGGCGGAATCCGCGGCCCGCTTCAGCAGCCAGCGGTTGCGCTCCGGAGAAAACTCGCAACGCGCGTAGTGTCCGGTGGCCAGCAGGTCGGCGCCAATCTGTCGCGCAGTCAGCAATAGCTGGTCAAACTTAAGATGGTTGTTGCACAAGCTGCATGGAATCGGCGTCCTGCCGGAGAGATACTCCTGGACGAACGGCCGCACCACGTCGCGCTCAAAGCGATCTTCGTGGTTGACCACGTAATACGGGATGTCCAGGTCCTGGGCCACGCGGCGCGCGTCATACACGTCTTCAATCGAGCAGCAACGTCCCTGCACCTGCTCGGGCATGCCTTCGCGGCCCGCAAGCCGGCGTTGATTCCAGAGCTGCATCGTCAGCCCGACGACGTTGTAGCCTTCCGCGCGCATCATGGCCGCAACGGTGGAGGAGTCCACACCGCCGGACATGGCAACAGCCACGGTCTGAGCGTCGGACTTAGGCTCAACCGCCGCCGCGCATCCAATAGACGCAGATCTGGCAGACGCAGATCCGGCAGAAGCAGATCCAGCCGCGGTTTGGACATCGCCATTTAGCTGGGCTTCGATATTTGAACGGTCCGGCATAAAACAAAAGCGGCTGCTGTCTTGCTCCAGCAAGCCGCTCTGTTCATTATAGATGACAGCGCCAATTCAGAGGATTCCGGATGGGTAACCACCCGCCCCTAACCTGAGAGGCTTTATTTAGGCGCGATGGGCTCTTCCAGCTTCTCGTGTGCGTCTTCAGCTTTGTGTCCACCGTGCGCCGCGCGGTTACCGTTATGCTCGTTCGCAAGTGCCTGTGCGGCGAGCTCTTCATTCAGAATTCGGGCGCGGTCCAGGGCGTGGGCCACGTTCTCGCAGATGTTTTCACGGCCCACGTGCTCGTCAAAACCTGAGCGGATCATGAAATGTCTTGGCTGTTGCGGAGCGCCGCAGAGAATCAGTCCGCGTCCGGACGAGTGAACGCGATCGGCCAGATGCTCCAGCGCGTGCAGTCCGGTGGAATCAATGGCCGTCATATTCCGCAAGCGCAGAACGATCACCGGGGGCAGGTCATTCAATTGATTCACGATGTCTTCAATTTTGTCGGCGGCGCCAAACAAGAACGGTCCGTGGATGCGGAAGATCGTCACGTAAGGCGGAATGTCTTTGTCCTGCAGAATGTGCTGCCGGCCGGCTTCCACGTACTCACCCGTGACCTGGCTGACAGTAGTTGTCGCGGTAACTTTGCGGATGAACACCAGCGCGGCCATGATCATGCCGGCTTCCACGGCAACCGTCAGGTCAGCGAATACGGTCAGCAAAAACGTAGCGGCCCATGTGCCCACTTCCAGGCGGGAGAGTTTGAACAGCTCGGGGATTTCTCCCCACTCGCCCATGTTGTAAGCCACCACAAACAGAATTGCCGACAGGGCAGCCAGCGGGATAAACCGGGCCGCGGGCGCCGCGAACAGCAGGATCGCCAGCAAGGTAAGCGCGTGGATCATTCCGGAAACGGGTGACTTCGCGCCAGACTTGATGTTGGTCGCCGTACGGGCTATCGCGCCGGTCGCGGGCAGGCCGCCCATTAGTGGAGAAACAAAGTTGGCAATGCCTTGTCCGATCAACTCCACGTTGGGATTGTGTTTTTCGCCGTGACCATACATACGGTCGCCGACCACAGCCGACATGAGCGACTCAATCGCGCCCAGCATCGCTACGGTGATCGCCGGCTGAATCACTGGACGGATCAGGTCCAGGCGAAAGCTGGGAGCGTGGAATGCGGGAAGGCCGGAAGGAATTCCGCCAAAGCGCGTGCCAATGGTTTCAATCGGCAGACGAAAAATCCAAACCAATGCGGTACCGGCAAACAGCGCCACGATGTAACCGGGCACCTTGGGGACGTATTTCCTGAACAGCAGAATCAGCGCCAGGGACAATACAGCCACACTGGTTTCCTGCCATGAAATTGTTCTGAAATTGTGGACCACGGCTTCCATGCGTCCAAGAAAATCGCCGGGAGCGTGTTCCATTTTGAGTCCGAAGAAATCTTTGATTTGCGTACTGGCGATCACCAGCGCAATTCCGTTGGTAAAACCGACCACCACCGGACGCGGAATGAATTTCACCGCGGTGCCCAGTCCGGTTGCCCCCATCAGGATCAGCAAGATTCCAGCAACGCCCGTGCAGGTGAATAATCCGTCAATGCCGTACTTGGCAACGATCCCGGAAACCACAATTACGAATGCTCCGGTCGGCCCGCCAATCTGCACGCGCGAGCCGCCTAAAGCCGAAACCAAGAAGCCGGCAATCACGGCGCAATACAGTCCCGCTTGCGGCGGTACCCCGGAAGCGATCGCAAATGCCATGGCCAGCGGCAAGGCCACCAGTCCCACGGTCACGCCGGAGATGGCGTCAGAATAGAACTCCTGCAGTGAGTAATTCCGCAGGACCAACACCGATTTGGGGACCCACTTATTGCTCATAAAGTTTTCAAAACTCGCCGTCGCGGATACCCCGCAAGCCCGCCGTTCACGATCTGAGGTATGGAAACAGGGTACAACAAATCGCTTTACCAGCAATTATCCCTCAAGTACCCGGCATCTGCTTGTCACGGAGGTGCTTGCACTTAATGATGAAAGACTCTTTTGGCTCGGGATGGATCAGCCTGTGAGTTGCAATACTGCCCACGAAGATTTGAGTTCTCTTATGATGACGACGAAAAACACAACTTTCGTGATCTAAATGACCGTTAAAGTTGTCTGAGTTTGTGCGCTGTCATACAATCACACCGACCCACCGCCCAATTACCAAAAAGCTCCTTGGCCGTCTTTGAAGGGAAGGTCATGAAATGAGTGGTACGCGCAGAAGGCTGGAGAAGTCGCTGACGCAAAGCGAACAAACGCTGGCGTTGGAAACAGAAGTCGTCAAGCTACGTCAGCAATTGGCGGTAGTATCTTCTCTGAAAAGCCGTGGTTCCGTCGAGCTTGCTGAGCGTGAGCAAGAACTCCCATCATTCAATGACATTCTTTATCAGGCGCTGCTTGAGCTTTCCCCGCAGGCTGTGTTTCTCAACGATGCGCAAGGTAACTCCACGTATAACAACAGGTACTGGCTGGAATACTCCGGCCTGACCAGCGCACAGTCGATGGGCAAGGGATGGATGGATGCTGTTCATCCGGAAGATCAAACAGTAATGGCGCAGTTAGTGAACGAATCCGCGTACTCAGGACAGCCATACGAAAATGAATGCCGCTTTCGGCGCAAAGATGGCCAGCATCGCTGGCACCTGGTGCGCGCCGTACCTTTGAAAAACGCGCAGGGGACAATTACCGGATGGATGGGCACGGCCGTGGACATCCATGACCGCAAGATGGCGGGCGCTGCCGTGGCCGAAGCCGAAGAGACCTTGCGCACGGTAATGAGCAGCGCAAGGCTCGGATCCTGCAGCTATTTTCCTGAAACTGGGAAGATGGACTGGAATGCGCGGTCCTATGAAATTCTTCAATGTCCCACCGGGACTGAGGCCAGCCTGGAAACAATGCTCACCTGTGCTCATCCTGATGATCGAGCGCGAATTCAGGAGATCGTAGGCGGACTGCTGCAAGGCGGCGTTGATGGCGACTATGACATTGAGCACCGTGTGGTGTGGCCGGATGGAACAATTCGTTGGGTGCTCTGCCGCGGGCGTTGTCAATTCCCTCCTGGCGGCCGCGCCCGGCTTAGCGGAGTTGTGCTGGATATAACCGACATGAAGGACGCAGAGCAGGAGCGATCCACGCTCACGGCTGCCATCCAGCAGAGTCCGGATTTCATCGGCATCACCAACTTGAAGGGCAACATTCTGTTTCTGAATCACTCCGGACAGAAAATGGTTGGCCTGCACGATGAACACGAGGCACGGTCCAAAACCGTATTCGATTTCCGCAAGCTGCGTGCCGTGCAACACGCCTATGACCATTGTTTTGTGATAGGTGGCAAACGCGGTGACCTCAAACAGGTTCTCACCTTGAGAGATCCAAAATCCGGTCGCCGCATGGA
>JANXPR010000448.1 GCA_025357215.1 Acidobacteriaceae bacterium
GCCCTTTTGCCAAATACCGGGGTATTGGCAACCGGGGTATTGGCTCCGGGAAGAAAGCAATTAACCGCTGGATTCGGGAGATGCGTGGGCGATGACGGCTTCTGTTGATACGAATGTAATTATTGCTCTCTGGGATCGGGACCCGGCAATCAGCGCCGCAGCGCAGCAGGCGCTCGATATGGCATTGGATCGCGGTTCCTTGGTTCTGAGCGCGCCGGTATTTGCTGAGTTGATGGCTGCGCGGGGACGGACAGAAGCGTTTCTCAATAAGTTCTGCTCCGACACTGGAATAGGCGTGGAGTTTGATCTAGATGAGGAGATTTGGCGACTAGCTGGCCGTGCATTCCAAGCGTACGCGTCGCGGTGAAGGAGGCAGCGCGACCCAGGCCCGCGCCGCATCTTGGAGGACTTTTTAATCGGCGCCCACGCATCTCATCGTGGCTATCGCCTGCTTACACTTGACGACCATCTCTATCAGGCCGCGTTCTCTACCCTCACGATAATCTCGCTTTAGATGGCGAGCCGGTCTACCAGACTGCGATGCCAAGGTCTGGCTGACGCCCCGGAGCAGCCAGCTTGAATTAGTTCATTTGAATTCCTTTCTTCAACTTGTAAGCACCCACGTTGGCCACCCACAAACCAAGCCATCCCCCGTTCGGAGCGACGCCCGCTCTTGTCCTGCCTCGGATCGATATCAACTGCACATCTTCCCTCTTCATCACCAGGAGAACAGCCATGAGCCCAACCAATGGACACGTAAAAGCGTCAGCTGGCAGCGCGGTTAGTTCAGACAGACCTCTATCAAATGCCGTATTGCCCGGGATGCCGGCGCCCCAGTTTGCTGCGGAACAGATCAAAGAGTTTGTGGCCCAGCTGGAAGTGCCATTTGATCAGTCGGTCATCGATTGGCGGGTTACCAACGCCACCAAGGACAAAAAGCGTGGCCAGGTGATTCCCTATGCCAACCAGAGAGCGTACACCGACCGGCTCAATGCCATCTTCAGTCCGGTGGGCTGGACACGTAAATACCACGTTCAAACCAGCGCTAATTTCCAGCGTGGCAAGGATGACAGGGTCGTCGCCAAAGTGTTTGTCACATGTGATTTGACGATCTTTGGACTCGGTTCCCATTCCGCGACGGGCGAAGAGTGGACGGACGACGACAACGCCGGCACCAGCGCCGAAGCGCAAGCGTTCAAGCGGACGTGTTCATGCTTCGGCCTGGGTCGCTACCTCTACTACTTCGGGGGAGCATGGGTCGATTTGGATGATCGAAAACGCCCGAAGAGTGTTCCCCAGTTGCCGAAGTGGGCTACGCCGCAAGGTTGGAGCCAGGGTCTAAGGCCGAGCCTTCAGACAGACGCTAGCTCGACGCACATCGAACGGCAAGCAGGCAGCGATGTTCCCCCAAAGGGCGGCACACAAACTGCCCAATCAAGCGACTTGGTTCGCCAAATCGAAGCGATGTCACAGATACTGGGACGGCGTTTGTATCGTGGGCTGCTTCGAACGGTGGCCAGAATATGGAATCCGAACCAGATTCAAGATGCAACGCTGCAACAGAAAGTTCTGGAGCTGATGCAGGGCGCAGAACGTGGTCTGAGACGCCTGCAAGTTGCTCTGGACAGGACTGGCCCCACGGCCTTGAATTCCGTTCTGCAGTCACTCCAACTGAAGTCGCTCGACCAAGTTGACAACCTCGAGACTCTGAAGCAAGTCGTGCTCGCTCTTGAGGCCGGAGCGAACCAAACCAAGTCGTAGGCAGGCCCGGCGGGCGTCATTTGGAAGGGGCTGGCGGCGTATTCACAAAGCGTGACACGCCCGCGATTGCATCAATCTGGGCGTCCAGATCCTCCAAGTTATCGGGCGCAGACCTTCCGTACACCGAGACTGTCTTTGTGATTCCGTCAATCTTGAGCGAGGTTTCAACGGCCGCCTCGTCGGTTACAGTTTCGCTGTAATCTCCGCAAAAGCCGAAGAACCCGATGTCGCGAAACCGCGTAATCAAGTCGCGCACACCGGATTGGTCCACGCGATAGGATTGGTGTCCTTTGACAGCCACGTACATCTCCCCGTCGTACTCGGCCCTCCCGTCCCCGTAAAGAGCGAGTGTGTAGGCCGGGCAGGTTCCATAACAGCGGCCCCGGCTTAAGTGAACCTCAGCCGAGTTCAAATCCTTCGGCAGTTTTAGTGTCATCGGCCTTGAGGGACAGTCGGTCGCGGTAATCTCCTCGTCTGGTCGCAACCGAACCGAGATCTTAAGAGTCTGTCCAGCTTCGAGTTGGTAAGTCTCAACGCGCGTCTTCAAAGGATCGCCCACAAATATCAGGCGGTACCGCCCGGGCGGAAGATTTTCCATCGTGTAGCGTCCTCGTTGGTCGGCATAAGCAACCAGCGGGTTCGACATCTTGTAGGCCTTGTCGTGGTCCTTCGCCGTATTAGAAACGATCATCTGCGCGCCGGAAATCTGAGCGCCGAAGGGACCGGTAATCAGAGCTTCGATCGTGACAGTCTTCGGATGTCGTTGGCAGGAAGAGCATAGACACTGCACTGCCAATAGGAAGAGAAGGAATCCCATTGAGCGGTGTTGTGCGAGCATGGCGTGTCGTTTCCTTCCTCGCGATCATTGCGCGATTTAGATC
>JANXPR010000451.1 GCA_025357215.1 Acidobacteriaceae bacterium
GCGTAGTTAGAGTAAAGCTCGCGTCCGTTGTACAAGATGCGTCCCAGAGAAGGTCGCGTGTAGCCGCAGAGAGCTTTGAGCAGAGTCGTTTTTCCAGCGCCGGAGCCGCCCATGAGCGCGATCATTTCCTGCGGGAAAAAAGTGAACGACACATCTTCCAGCAGCCGGTTATTGCCTACCTGAATCGCCAAACCCTCAATCGAAAGAACGAAATCTCCGTTGTACTCGGCTTTTTCGAGTGTGCCTTCTTTGGAGAGCGAGAGAGTAAAGATACCAAGGGCGATGATCCCGTCCGGGGGGACCTGGACGGTCCCAGAAACCGGCTGGCCACCAACAAAAGTGCCGTTCAATGAGCCCAGGTCGCGAACATAGATTCGCGTACCCTCACGGATCAATTCAGCATGCTGGTTTGAAATGCTGGGGTGATCGAGCACAATGTCGCATTCCGGACTTCGGCCGACTATCGACCTCTTTTTGTTTAGGTGGAGCTCCTCGAGAAGTTTGCCGGCCCTGCCGCTGAGCAGTTGCTTGATCGGCCAGCCTTGCTGTTCGCCGAACTCTCCAAAGTAGACAACATCGTCCAGGTCTACTCGCCGGGACTGGATTTTGTGGTCAGGACGCCCTACCGCCGTCCCATGCGTCGAGCCCGCATCGGTCAAGGTCCACTCGCCCATTTCATAGGCAAGTTCAGCATGAACCCAGCTGACACGAGGCCGGTTAAGCACAATGTCGTTTTGCGGACCACGCCCTATGCTGAGCAGCTCACGCGAAGCGATCGTAGTCTTGCGGCGCGGCCGCATCTGGGATGGCTCCGGAGGCCAGTACTCAGCAAAATCGACGACCTTTCCCAGACTTATCCGGTCCTCACGGGAAACCTCCGCTTCGCCGTAAATGGGCTCGCCGTTCAAGTAAGTCTTGTTCGAGCTATTGAGGTCTTCCAGGTAGTACGAGCCCCCGCGGAATCGCAGCGCGCAGTGCCGGCGGGAAACGGTGGGCCGCTTTACTAGAATCTGGCACTGGTCCGGATCGCTGCCGACAATCCATTCCTGATCGTTGCGAGCGGGGCTTGCAGAGCCAGGCGGAATCTCCGCGCCACATTGATCGCAGCGTTCTGAATCGCCAGGTATCGAGCTCTTACACTTCCAGCAAACTGTCAGTGCGTTCGTTCGCAATTGTTACTACTCCTTTCGAGAACGGTCACACCAGGGCCTGATTCAATTGTGGAAGGGGATGATTTTGCAGGCCAAAATACTAACACAAACTCACGGTGTGAATGCTCCAGCATGAACAAAAAACTCCTTTATCCTTGCCGGTTTCGGTTTCTTTCTGTCCCATACTCCGACAAGCGTATTCTCTAAGTGTTTACACAAACAAATTTCTTGCCCGTCTTCGCTTCTTTACATAACTTTCAATATTCGTCCCAGGCGTCAGTGGGAGACACATTCCAGCGTAGAATGAGTCTCTTAGAGGCTCTGCCGACCCGCATGAAGAAAAAAGTTTATGAAGAATGCCGGAAACTTTTTAGTGAGGCCCGGCTCCTGCCGTCGACCCAGTGGCCTGCATTCATCCAGAAAAAATGCCAGGATGACCCGGAACTAGCGGCTAGCCTCTCCGGGTTGCTCGCCGCAATCCGTAATCCGGATCCGCTGTCACCGCTCAACCTCGATCAAACATCACGCGATGTTCCCAAGAGGATTGGCCCCTGGGAAGTAATGGATGAAATCGGCAAAGGCGGATGTGGCATTGTTTACAGGGCCCGCCGCGCTGGAGCGCCCAAAGGCGGGATAGTTGCCCTCAAAGTTTTGCGGGCTGAACGTCTTAATAGTGACGCCGTGCTACGGTTTCTCCAGGAACCAAGTTATTAGCCAGACTGAAGCACAATCACATTGTACGAATTCTGGATTCAGGTGAGACACCGGAAAAACTTCCCTTCCTGGCCATGGAGTATGTAGACGGCATAAGTATTGCCGAGTATTGCAAGACGCGCCGGCTACCCATCCGTCAACGTGTGCGGCTGTTCATGCAGGTTACGGTGGCCGTGCAGTTTCTTCACGACTACGGAATCGTGCATCGCGACATCACGCCAAGCAATCTTCTGGTAACAACCAACGGCTCGGTCAAGGTCGTGGATTTTGGCATTTCCAACGTTCTTGATCCCAACACCCGTCCCGTGATGCATACTGCTGGTCTGAGCCGCATGATGACGCCCGCGTATGCCAGCCCCGAACAACTCACACGAAAGAAGCTATCCCGCCACTCGGATATTTATTCCATGGGCGCTATCCTGCATGAACTTGTCACCGGAATACTTCCGGGTGAGTTGGCCCCACCCGATCACAACAACAAGCTTTCACTGCGAACGGTTCGATCGGTGAAGCCGAGCGACGGCGTGGACGCAAAGAGCGCATCCAATGCCGGGTTGCCGGAGAACGCAGAGCAAGCCCGAACGCTGCTGCAAGGTTCGCTGGACAACATACTATTGAGAGCACTGGAGAACGACCCAGGCTTGCGCTATTCGACCTCCGAACTATTTCGTATTGACCTGGTGCGCTACCTGGAGGAGTTGAGCCCAGCACGGCCCAACAGGACCTTATCTTTGTTGAAAAAACTGCGACACTGGGCAAAGTCCGGATAAATCGACGTTCCTGTCTAAATTTCACTGGCCTCGTCATCTTGCTAAGATTGCGCCGGACCAGCATGACTCTGAAGTAAAAGAAATTCCCAGACCCACGTAGAAAAAAATATCTTGCCGGCTGGTAGCGTGAATTACGCTAAGTACTAGAGAGGACCCGGAGCCGATGAAGACCTTCGCCACGCTGCTATTCGCTGCAATCACATCGTTCGCCTCGCTGGTACAAAGCTCAGATAGTCATCCTAATAGCCTCGTGCAGGTTAGAGTTGTCCGCGTGGACTTGCAGCAGGTCACCTCAGACTACATTCGTTTCGCAATGGTTATGCGCATCAAGTCCTCGCATAGCGCCAGATTGCGGAGGATCCGGTTTTCCGAAATGCGCTGGGGTAGCCTTCCCTTTTTCCTGAGCCCGATTGAAGAAAAAGTACACCTTACGCCAGGGGAAGATTTGATCCTGCCCCCGATCCCGGTAACATTTTATTTTCGCGATTTGGATACCTTGCAACCGCTGGAAGACTCTCTTCGCAACCAGGAAATCACCGTATCGGGCAGGGCCAGGGCCGAACTTGACCTCAGTCCTCTGGAACGCATTGCGCTCCTGCAATGGTCAGGGCAGTTTGAGATACCTGTCCAAAGCAGTTTTCCACTCACAGTACCCGGAGGCCAACTAGGAAGGACGGCCGCCATCGCCAGCGTGCGGGCGTCAGAACTGGCCCTAGCTCTGGGAGGATCGGCCCTGAATCTGGTGCGTACGGAACAAATGGACCGGGCAGACGAAGTCAATCGGCTTTACAGGTCTGCTTTAGTCGTTGCCGAATACCGCTATGCAGTCATGCTAAGAGATGGTCAACGAATTGATTTTAAGGGCAAGAGTCTGGGCTTCTTGTTAAAACCCAACAAGGTTTTGCTCACAGCAGAAACAGTTGAGCCTTGGAAGTATGATTCCGACGTGGCCAGTCTGCTGGAAAGCAAACAGGCTAGATTGGTTTAGGAAGCTCGGGATTTGATCTTGACGCTTCCCCAAGACGAAGCCGAAGCACCCTCCATCGGAAATAACCAACTCCAAATTGAACGGCTACAGATCAGGGAAGAAAAAGTGCTGACGGTAGCCGACAATCACAGGGGAAGCGTCCGGCTGGCCGTCCGCCGGACCAATGCCAACTACGCGTTGATTCGCCTGAATCAGCCAAGTTCGAACCGCCTGGAAGCTTTGCCGTCGAGCAAGGAAACGATGGACAACCTGGACCGCGTGGCGATTTTCCACTTCACCGGCAACGGAAAACTGGAATTAATCTTTGTTCCTTGCGCGTACAAAGACGGCAGACTGAACTTTGACGCGCCGGTCGACAACACAGCCTTTGGATCTCCCGTGATCGGGCCCAAAGGTATCCTTGGAATGGTCCAGGAAGAGTTATCAGGCATGCCTGTCTCTGAAATTTCCAATTGATCTAAATTTACGAACCGACTACTTGATCAGAAACGCCCGGTCTCCGAACAATAACTCTTCGGGAGGTCGACCGGGTGAACCGCCGTACCCCCAGAATTCGGTATCGATGGCAATGGGTCGCCTTCAGTGACCTCACGCACCGCACAAAGGAACTCGCTGTATTCAAAACAGGCTTTTCCTTTTTGGCTCTTGGAACGATGTAGTTAGTCAAGTATGGTTCGTGCAGACAACGTGGAACTAGCGGCTTTTCAATGACTTGGAGAAACGGCTACAAGCACATTTGATGAGTCAAAATCCATATAACTGTTTTATTTTCACATATTTAATGGTGGAGCTAGTCGGGATCGAAAGTTTGTGATCTCTGAAAACACACAAGTTATTGATTCGCCGTAAGTCGCACAGTGCCCAGACTGCCTAAAAAGCCTGCAATACCGGATTCATTGTACGTTTTATTGTACGGTGGAGTTTTGCAAAATCAACGACCATTTCTCTTTAATACTTCCCTCGTTTAGCGCTTCCGCATTTCTATAATAGCGCCACCGGACGATCACTCGGTGCCGGTCGGCGTGGCCGAGTACAGGAGATTCAGGTTGCTGTATTGGTAGGGGGTAATGTTGCATTGCTGTACCACGGCTGTTGTTACGCCCGCAAGGCTGACTCATTGTTGCTGCGACTTCGCCATGATTCCGCACGCGGGCAATGCCCCTTCCGCAGATGCGGCGAATGCTTAGCTAGCCAAGGGATCATACTCTCAGCTACTGCTTCTCCACAACCAAAACCATGAGTGTGCCTGGCTTGGGTTTTGGCCTGGTATTTTGTCCGCTAGCTCCCGGAGCTGACGGTTCCATCTCCGCTGCGGGAAGGAATAGGCGCTTGGTTTTTGGATCGAAATCCATGGTCTTTGCGCTCTGCTGCGTCTGAATATCGCCCACCGACTGGTATTCGTCTGCGTTCTTTTGCCGGATGACTGAAACCGTGCCCCCACCGTTGGAAGCGAATATCAATTTGCTGTCAGGATCGAAAGCGACAGCGTCAACTCTTTCGCCAATGGGAAGCGTGGTAATTACTTTTCCACTGTTGGCGTCCATCACCGCCAGCACCTTGCTCCGGCAGCCTATGAAAAGTCGTGAGTTTGCGGCGTCCATGGCCAGACCCGTTGGAGTCTTACAACCGGTAATCGGCCATTTTTGTTTTACCGTCAGGCCCTTTGGGTCGAAGCTGACCAGCATCGCCGACTCTTCCAGGTTCACGTAGCCTGTGCCTTTGCCGTTGAGAACCGCGGCTTCGGCCCCGCCACCGAGATCTATTTTTCCAATCACTGCTTCTTTTTCCGGATCAATGGCTGTGATCGCAGCTCCATCTCCATGGCACACAAAGACGCGGTTCGACTGTGGATCGTAGAAAATAAAGTCCGGATCCTTAGGGACGCTGATGGTCTTGATAGTCTTAAACGTCTCCGTGTCAAAGACTGACACCGTGGCATTGCCGCCGTTAGTAGTAAACCCGCGGTGGAGCTTTGGGACTACAGCGATTCCATGAACGCCCGGCGTGTTTACAATCTTTCCCAGCACCTTGCCCGAATCGGCATCAAGAATATTCACCTTTGTCCCATGTGAAACATAGAGGCGGTTGGACGATCCGTCAAAAACGATGTAATCGAAACCGCCATCCCCAGGCACCGGATATTTTTTTACCACTTTGAAGCCTGGCGTCTCGGCGCCCACTGCGCATACGCAAAGAGCGGCAGGCACCAGAGCCAACCAGAGCCGTGCGACGATTTTCATGAGCCCCCTCCCAAACGCTCATTTTTGTTTGTTCTGCATTCTTAACTTCTTACCAGATAACTTTAACTCCAAATTGCATCTGGCGCGATGTGGTAGACGTTGAAGCGAGGATACCGGCGTTCGGATCAGTGAACGAGTTGTTGGCATCGTTTAGGAAATTCGGGGCCGCCAGGTTCGCGTGGTTTAAGACGTTGAACGCTTCGGCGCGCAGTTGAAGGCTTAGAGCCTCAGAAATTTTTTGGTTCTTGAATATGGAGAGATCCACAGTCTTGATTCCCGGACCGTAAAACCGGTTCCGTCCTGAGTTGCCCAAAAGGTTGATTGGATTCGGAGTGGCAAAGCAGTTCAGGTTGAGGTAATGAACCCCGCCATGGATAGGGTCGCAACCGGGCAAGAGATTTGCAAAATCCATGGAAAAATCACCGTTAAAGCCGGTCCCGAGCGGGTCGCCTCCACCGCCGACCGTTACCGTGAAGGGCGAGCCACTGCTCACATTGACGATCGATCCGAGTTCCCAACCTTTGATCAAGCCCGACACAAGCTTATTGGACGACTGCGGCGAAGGCACGTCCCAGATCATGGTTCCGGTCGTAGTATTGCGCACATCAAAGTCGCACGCGCCAAGCCTGTATTGCTTGAACAGAAGAATAGGCACGGCAATCGAATTTACGTACGTGTCGCCGGTAACGGGGGCTGAACTCGTGTCCCGGCACTTGCCGAGAGTGTAGGAAATCTGGCCTTGAAAACCGTGGCTCATCACTTTCTTGATTTGCGCTTCGAAGGCCTGATACGACGCGGCCCCATCAAACAACACCGGTCGAATTCCAGCGCTTCCTCCCGCGTTTGGATCGAGCCGCGTCCCGTTAACGGGCCAGAGGAGTCCGGCAGAGGTCACTGTGGGCTGAACCAGGTTGATATCGTCAGCCGCGACGGACAAGTGAGTGGAACGCGAACCTACATAGCCGACAAAGGCCGTCCAGCTACTTGCCAATTCCTGTTGAACGTTGATGTTCCAGTTCAGGATCATGGCGCGCTTAGGGTTTTGTTCGACAAAACGATTTCTAACCCTGGTGGGATCGAAGCTAATGTTGTTGTCAATGCCGCTGCCCAGGCTTGCTGTTTTATCCGTACCAATGATTTGAAATGGCGCGGTGGCCGCTGTATTCAAACCGAAAACGTACGGAAGGGGCAAGGCATCGAAAATGCCGAACCCGCTGCGAATGGCCGTCTTGCCATTGCGGAAAGGATCCCAGGAGAAGCCGACTCTCGGCTCGAAATTCTTCGTTGTCGGGTTGGAAGCGATAAAGCTGTTGACAGGGACTGCTGTGCACGCGGTTGGGCTCGACGTGCAGTTTGCCAGGCTAGTTATTTCCCGGATACGGTTATGTGATTCTGTTGGCAGGGTCGTCATTTCGTACCGCAGGCCAAGATTGACGGTAAAGTTAGAAAATATCTTCCAATCGTCCTGTACGTATCCCGCGAACAGGCTTTCGCGGATTCCGACTTCGTTGGACTGTCCGGGCGCGAGAGCGTTCAGCTGAATGGGAGCGTTGTTCAGGAAATTAGCAATGCTTTTGTACGCGCTGAGTCTGCCATTTGGGCTCAATTTTTCCAAAACGTTATATTGCATGCGCTCAAATGCAAATCCCACTTTGATCGAGTGCGTGCCCCGAGTAATGAAGGCATCGTCATAGAGCTGGAGAGAAGTCCACCGGTGCAGGAACTGGTTGAGTCCTCCCAGACCGACAGCGGTTGTAAAACCTGGTACGGAAATCTGCGGAGTCGCGATGGCGCCCGGCGCGATAGCCAGACCGGTGCTGGTGGCCGCGGCATCCCCTGAAACTGGTGTATTGATGTCTCCCCGCAGACGGCTTAAGCCGGCCCGGAAAGCATTCAGCAATTGCGGGCTGAAGCTGTGTGTCTCTTCCGCCGTTACGCCCTGGCGGCGTGAGAATACCTGGTGGATAGCGTTGCTGAGTGGATCGGGCTGCGTTTGCGGGCCGGAATCCCAAAAATAACTGCCATTCAGGTTGTCTGAGTTGGAAAGTTTTTGATCAACCCTTGTCGTGAAGTAGTTTTCGCTGGCGATGCCTGGCAGCGCCACGCCAAATGACTGAATGCCATTGGCGTCGACAGGAGTACCCGTTGGGGCGGTCGGCCACAAGGCCAGATAAGGTTGAACGGCGGCCACTGCCGTACTGCGCAGGGCCGCGGAAGGAACATGAATGACCCTGGAGATGGGCTGGTTCTGACGAACTCCCTCGTAGCTGCCGTAGACGAAGGTGTGATCCTTGACGATCGCCCCGCCGCCCGATGCCCCGAACTGGATACGACGGAAGGATGGGATATCCTTTGTCGGATCGTCAAAGAAGTTCTTAGCATCGAAGATTTTGTCGCGGTCGAAGAAAAAGCCCGTTCCGTGGAAGTGATTGACGCCGGATTTCGTGACAGCGTTAATGACCGCGCCGGAAGTTCTTCCGTACTCAGCGGTGTAATTGCTGGTCAGAACAGAGAACTCCTGTATGCCGTCGACACCCAGATTCAATCCGGTCGCGCCACCTGGTGCGCCATTCGAATAATCGTTGACGCTGATTCCATTGACCCGATAGGTATTCTCGTTGGCCCGGTGGCCACCATTGCTCAGCTGATTGCCAAAACCCCGGTTTCCTTTGTTGGCATTGAAAGCCGTGCCCACTTGGTTGGGGATGCTGACCACACCAGGTTCAAGCGCCGCAAGCGATGTCCAGTCGCGCCCGTTCAGAGGCAGCTCCCGTATCGTCGTAGAGTCCACGACTCCGCCGACGGTCGAGGAGGACAGCTGCACCGTTGGCGCCGTTCCAGTCACCTCCACCGTTTCCGAGACCTTTCCCACTTGGAGAACCTGGTTGAGCGTCTGCCGGCTCCCTACGGTTAGGTTTACGCCCTTATTGACGGCGGTGTTAAATCCCGGAGCTGTCACCTTTACCTCATAGCGGCCAGGTAAGATGTTAGGGGCGGTGAAGAACCCGTCGCTATTCGAGGTCGCGGTCCGGCTCACGCCGGTCTCTGCGTTCTTGATTGAAATTGTGGCGTTGGCAACTACAGCGCCAGACGGATCCGTGATGGTACCAGACACTGTGGCACCTGATACCTGAGCATCAGCCGGCAGGGCTGAACAGAAGGCCAGTGTGATCGTGGCCAGAAGAAACATGGCAGAAACCCAAATCCCGCCGTTGTGCTTTCCGAGCGTCGCTGAATTTTGCATCGCAGACTCCTACCCTTCAAAACGCGCAATATTTTTTGCCGCGAAAACTTTCCTAGCAGGTGCAGTTCTTTAAGAGAACTCAGCCGGTTTTAATTTGCCTTGCTGGCCCGAGTCTTCTCAAGACGGCCCAACTGAGAATGCGCCAGCACGTGTTTCTCCCGCGCGGACACTGAAGATAGACGAAAGGCAAATTAACCATAAATTAATTTTTTGTAAGCTAGTCACGAAGCCAAACTGACTGCCCCGTTTCACGCAGGGATTACCTCATGGACTGCGGGCGACTGTTGGCCCTGCGGCTGGGAGTCCAGTGGGCGGTCGGCACGAATGAGGAACCAAGCAAGACCTGATCCAATGGTGACCACGGCAGCGCAATCGATGGCCCGCGCCCAGAGCCAGCATCAAGATGGCGGCGCC
>JANXPR010000457.1 GCA_025357215.1 Acidobacteriaceae bacterium
TCGTGCCAGATCAATTTGACGGCGAAGTTGAACACGCGATCTTTGTCCGAAAAGTAAACAATCGCTTCTTGCAGTGTTTTTGGCTCTTTCATGTAACTAATTGTAAACACAAAGAGGCAGTGTGTCAAGTATATATTTACCTGGTTATCCCAATATCTAAAGGACTTACACGACATATCCCAAATTGGCGCGGGTTTCATTGAATTGCGGCCATACTCAACACCAAAAACTCCGCAAATCGTTGTAAATAAGCACGTTATACTATCACGAATCAAGGCGAATGTCAAGCGAAAAACGGCCCCGCCTTGCTCCGGCATCCTCTCTAATGTAAGAATGCTCGCCTTTCATTTAGCAGCCCCCAAAGAGAAGGTCCATGAAACTTGCGTTCGCGGCGGTTCTCCTTATGGCACTGAACACAGAAATGTCAGGATCACCAATCTCCAACTCGTCGGAAGACAAGGTTTCGGCCACCGATCCCGTCCGTGTGGAACAAGGCCTGCTTGCCGGAACCTCAGGCAAGACGCCCAGCATCCGCGTCTATCGTGGCATCCCATACGCGGCTCCTCCGCTGGGCGACTTGCGCTGGCGCGCGCCGCAGCCTCCGGCGGCCTGGCAAGGCGTGCGTGACGCGACCAAGTTCGGGCCTACTTGCTGGCAGACGCCGTATCCGCCCGCAGCCGCTATCTTCCAGAATGAAACATCCAGCCTGAGCGAAGATTGTCTCCATCTGAACGTTTGGACGCCGGCTAAAGCCGCCACCGATCGCCTGCCGGTGATGGTGTGGATTCACGGCGGAGCCTGGTCGCGCGGCGCCAGCACCACACCTTCCTATGACGGTGAAAACTTCGCCAAAAAAGGCGTGGTCCTGGTCTCGATCAACTACCGCCTGGGTGTGCTCGGATTTTTGGCGCATCCGGAACTCAGCGCCGAATCCGAACACCATTCGTCCGGCAACTACGGACTGCTGGACGCCGTAGCCGCCCTGCGCTGGGTCAAGAAAAACATTGCTGCTTTTGGCGGCGACCCAAATCGCGTGACGATCTTTGGCGAGTCCGCGGGATCATGGTCCGTGAGCGGCTTGATGGCCAGCCCGCTGGCCAAGGGACTGTTTGACCGCGCCATCGGCGAAAGCGGCGGCTTGTTTGGTCTGCTCCAGACCAAAGAAAAGGCCGAGAAGGAAGGCGAGCGCATTGCGGCTTTGCTTGCGCAAACCGCCGGAGGGACTATCCCGGCGCTAGGCTCGCAAACCAGCCCGGCGTCGGGCTCTGCAGCTTCAAGCTCAGCCGTCCCAGTTCAGCCGACCGGTAAAGACCTGATCAAAGCTCTGCGCGCCAAGTCCGCTGAAGAACTCATAAAAGCCAATCCGGAAAACATCCGCGCTAACGCAGACGGCTGGTTCCTGCCCCAGGACATCTTCACCACATATAGCCAGGGTAAACAGAATGACGTCCCGCTGCTGGTAGGCAGCAACGCGGACGAAGGCAGCATTTTCACTCCGCCCCCAGGAACGCTCACGACCGAGCTTTTTGTGGGCGGCGTTCGCCAGCGTTTTGGCGCGATGGCCGATCAGTTCCTCAAGATCTATCCCGCGGGTTCTGACGACGAAGCTCGCGCCTCGTTCGCTGCCAGTCTTCGCGATCAGACTTTTGGCTGGGAAATGCGCACATGGGCGCGCATGCAGCTCAAGACCGGACACCATGCCGTGTACCGCTACTATTTCTCGCGGCGTCCACCAGGACGCCAAAGCGCCAGGCTCGGCGCTTTCCACGCGTCGGAAATTCCCTACGTCTTTGGAAATTTCGAATGGCCCTTCCCTTGGGAAGACGCCGACCACAAACTGAATGAAACCATCTCCAGCTATTGGGTGAACTTTGCGACAACCGGCAATCCCAACGGCAAAGGTCTGCCGGAATGGCCGGCTTTCAGTCCGGAAAAAGACAATTCCCTTGAGTTAGGCGATAAGATCGCCGTCCGCGAGCAGATCAACAAAGCCGGACTGGATTTCTACGACGCGTATTTCCAGGCGCGGATGCAACCCCAGACGACAGCGGTGACTGGCTCAGGCAAATGAACACCGCTTTCGATCTATTACACTGTCTTCGGAATGAAATCCATCATCATCGGCACCGCCGGACACATTGACCACGGCAAAACGTCGCTGGTCAAGGCACTCACCGGCATCGACGCCGACCGTCTGGAAGAAGAAAAGCGCCGCGGGATCACCATTGACTTGGGCTTCGCCCACCTGGAACTTGTCATCCCGGGCGGTTTGGAGCGAAGCGACCGGGACTTAGGAAAACAAGGCGGCGAGGCCCACCGCGCGCCGGGCCGCGTGCAGCAGGAGCAGGACAAGCTCAAGGCGACGAGAATCGCAAGCGGTTTGGAGCGGAGCGACAGTAACGAAACCAAGCTCAAGCTTGGTTTCATTGACGTCCCCGGCCACGAACGTTTTGTCCGCAACATGCTGGCCGGCGTAGGCGGGATTGACCTGGTCCTGCTGGTGATTGCCGCCGACGAATCCATCAAGCCGCAAACCCGCGAGCATTTTGAAATCTGCCGGCTGCTTTCCATCCCGCGCGGCATCACCGTCATCACCAAGAGCGACATGGTGGACGAAGAAACTCTGAACGTGGTCAAGCTGGAAGTGGAAGATTTTGTGCGCGGGTCGTTTCTGGATACGAGCAAGTCGCCGATTGTCGCGGTGAGCAGCCTGACTGGCGCGGGACTCGACGAGTTGAAAAAGGAAATCGCGCGGCTGGCCGTGGACGTTCCGGCGCGCGACACCGAAGCCCTCTTGCGCCTTCCCATTGACCGCGTATTCGTGATGAAGGGCTTTGGCACGGTGATCACCGGCACACTAATCGCCGGCAAAATCAAGAAAGAGGAAGAAGTCGAAATTTTTCCATCACGTCAGCGCGTGCGTGTACGCGGAGTGCAGGTCCATGGCGCGGCGGCCGAGCAGGCCCTTGCCGGACAGCGCACCGCTCTAAACCTGGCCGGCGTGCCGATGGAAGAGATGGCGCGCGGCATGACGCTTGCCTCCCCGGGATTGTTGGACACCACGCAGCGCATCGATGTGCAATTGTCACTCCTGAAAGACGCTAAGCCGCTCAAGAACCGCGCGCGCGTCCACCTGCATGTGTTTGCGTCAGAGACGGTTGCAGAAGTCGCGCTTTACGAAGGCAATGAAATCAAGCCCGGCGCCACGGCTTTCGCCCAATTGCGCACGGAAGAACCCTTGCTGTTGCTGCCGGGGGATCACGCAATCCTACGGCAATATTCTCCGGTGATCACCATTGGCGGCGCGCTGGTGCTGGACGCATTTCCGCTTTCGCGCCAAAAAAAGGACGCCCGTGTAGCTCTTCTCAAGGCGTTATCTGGCGGTTCGCGTAAAGATGCTCTGCTAGCCCGCGTGGCGCGCCGCGGCAAAGACGGGCTCACCATGGCCGCGGCCATTCGCGAAACGGGGTTCAAGCAATCCGTCCTGCAACCGGTGTTTGCCGATCTGATTCAGCAAAAACAAATCACCCAGACCGGCGACGTGTTTATTTCCAGCGAAGCCTTTCTCAAAGCCCGCGAAACTCTGTTGGCCGTGCTGGACGCGTTTCACAAAGCCAACCCGCTGGTCGGCGGCATCAGTAAAGAAGAACTCCGCGCCAAAGTTGGACTGCAACAAACCACCATGGAAGCTTTGCTGGCCCAGCTGGCGCGCGACAAGAAGACCGAGGTCAACGGCGAACAAGTCCGCATGGCAGGACGCGGCGTGGAGCTGAAAGACGACGAAGCCAAGGCTAAAGCCCAAATCGAAAAAGCGTTTGCCGATGCCGGACTGAAAGTCCCATTGATCAAAGAAGTTCTCGCCAAAGTCCCCGTGGATCAGGTCCGGGCGCAGAAGCTGGTCACGCTGCTCATGCGGGACCGCGTGCTCATCAAGCTGGCCGACGACCTGGTGTTCCACCACTCGGCGCTGGAAAACCTGCGCGGGGTGATGGCCGCGCAGAAAACGAAGTCGCCCAAGATTGACGTGGCCACCTTCAAAGACTTGATCGGCGTATCGCGCAAGTACGCAATCCCACTTCTCGAATATCTTGACCAGCAGCGCGTAACGCGGCGTGTGGGCGATGAACGGGTGATCCTCTAAATAGCAAACCGCTTCAGCAAATTTTTATTTGCGAAAAAGGTTCTGCGCCTTAAGTACGAAACTAAATAAGCTCGAACCGAAATACGAAAGCTCGCACCCCTGACTTGCAAGTGCGAGCTCGGCGAATTTCTCAAAACTTACTTTC
>JANXPR010000460.1 GCA_025357215.1 Acidobacteriaceae bacterium
TCGTGCCAGATCAATTTGACGGCGAAGTTGAACACGCGATCTTTGTCCGAAAAGTAAACAATCGCTTCTTGCAGTGTTTTTGGCTCTTTCATGTAACTAATTGTAAACACAAAGAGGCAGTGTGTCAAGTATATATTTACCCCTTGATCCCAAGATCTAAGGAACACTCTCTAAGAATTGTCATTCCGACCTTCGGGAGGAATCTGCTTTTAGCCTTTCCGATCACGGCGATGACGCGCGATTCCGGCGATCTCGGGCGATTGGCCGCTTTGCGGCCACAACAGTTTTACGTAGTCATACAGCTTGCGGGCAGGGATCGTACCCACCCCGTCATTTTTAGGTCCGCGTTGCAAACAAAGACCTTGGCCCATTTGGGGCTTGGTCCTCCCTTGCACGGTGCTAGGACGGAGCTTGCACGGCCCTTGCACGGAGCTTGGACGGAGCTTGGGCCGTCCAAGCCCAAGCCTAAAGCTAAGAGGTCGCAAGTCTTCCTCACCTGTCTAATTGCCAACTGCCAATTGGTGATTGCTCGGATTTTCAAAGAACGCGAGACCTTCCGCCTCGGCGACGGGTTTTGAACCAACTACCAAATACTAAATACCAACGACCGGACGCTCATTTTACCTCATATTCGCCTCATCTTCACTCGCGAAAAAGGACAAACCCGCGCACGCCTGTCAAGTGTCCTGATGTTCACCTGCTTGATTGTTTCCCGGCCTATGGCCTCGTCTGTGTACGGTTTCCGAGCTTCCTCTGCGTTTCTCCGCCGTGATGTGTGGTAAAGAGTTTTTACTGGAACTCCCTTCCAAACCCTGCTACAAGTTAACTCACCTCCAAGCCACAGGAAACCAAAGCATCGCCGTGAGCCTTACCTATAAGAGCATCGTTATTCTTCTCCTGCTTTCGGTGGCCAGCCTATCTGCTCAAAACCTAACTACGCCGCAAACTAAAAACACCAACGAAGAAAATGAGCTTTTTAATCCAGGTGTGATCGTTGAGGAAGTCATCCCGGATTACGGCGCCGAAACAGCTGGCATCCAAAAGGGCGATGTTTTGCTTAGCTGGTCGCGCGGCACGTCAAGCGGGACCATCGAATCACCGTTTGAAATTATCAAACTGGATACAGAGCAGAGACCACTTGGAGTCGTACTGATTGAAGGGCGGCGCAATCATGAAAAGCGCGAGTGGAAGATGGGCGGCATGTTTTGGGGTATAAGCGGCATACCGAGCTTTAAAGAGCCGGTTCTCCTTTGGTCCCAAGAAAATGTCCGCGCTTTTGAATTGCGTCTTGCAAGGATGCCAGACTCAGCCTTTCGCTATCCTTGGCTTCGCCCTTGGTTATGGATGCATCTAGGCGCTAGCCTAACGTCTGAGAAACGATTGCTGGAAGCCCACGACGCATTTCGCCAGGCTACGCTTCTGCTTACGGGGTGCACGCCCGAGTTTCGTAGTTATTCATGGCGGAAGTTCGCAGAGAGTACAACTGCTGTCCATGATTATCAAACGGCTAGGCTGGCTACGTCTCGTTGGATCGAGGCAGCAAGACAATCGGAATCGAAATTTTGGCTGGCTTTTGCCCTGAGAAACATGGGCGGGCTGGATGCAATGCAGGAAGACTTGGCCGGCGCTCGCATGCATTTGGAACAGGCTCTTAACATCCTGGACCAATTGAGCCCTGACTCGTTCGAAGCGGCATGGGCTCTTACTAGTCTGGCTGCCGTACTAACCATACGCGGTGATTTTGGACCAGCTGAAACATATCTATACCGGGCCTACCATATTGAATTCAAATCAGTCACCAGTCCGCTGCTGGAATCCGCGATCCTTGACGTCTTCGGAACTCTGGCGTGGCATAGAGGCGACTATTCTCGATCTGAACAGTTCTATAGGCGCTCCATCGCTGTGCTAAGAACTGTGGCGCCCGAAAGTCCCAATCTCGTCGAAGCCCTTTGCGATTTGGGCATTCTGCTGAGAGATAGTGGCCAACTCAAGGAATCCATAACAGCACTTCAGGAAAGTGTTGATCTGGCCCGCAAGATCGAGCCCCATACCCTTCCGCTGGCAAGATACCTGGGCAACTTAGGTAGTGTTCTAAGCACGAATGGCGATCTAACCGCAGCCGACAAGTATCTAACTGAAGCCCATGGATTGATACAGGACCTTGGTATTTCTGGATTTTGGCTTGCCGACACCCTATATGACCTTGCAGCGCTAAGATTCAAGCAGGGGAAATTGGACGAAGCTGAGGCTTATCAAAGGCAAACAATTTCGATCGCGGCACAGACGAGTTCGTCGAATACCTTGTACAAGGACGCTCTGATCTTTCTGGCCCGCCTTAAGCGTCAGGCTGGTGATATCGATGCGGCGGCCGACTTCTATCGCCGTGGTCTTGACACAATCGAACTCCAGACTTCACTCATTGGCGGATCAAATGACATAAGAGCGGGCTTTCGGGCTCGGTATGCGAGCTACTATCGGGAATACATTGACCTCCTACTCCAACAGAAAAAGATTGATCAAGCGTTCCAAGCAATTGAACGCTCCCGCGCACGCACTTTGCTCGAAACTCTTGCTGCCGCTCAGGTCAACATCCGCAAAGGCGTCGACCCGGCATTGTTAGACCGCCAGCGCAACCTGCAAGCCGATGTTCACGCTAAGTCCGAACGCCGCATCCGCCTGTTGGGAGACAAAGAAAGCAAAGAACGCGACGAGCAGGTCAAACAAGTCGAAAAAGAAGTCGCCGGCCTTCTTGCCGAACTCCAGGACGTAGAATCTCAACTTCGTTCCAGCAGTCCCGGCTACGCCGCGCTTACTCAGCCGCAGCCGCTCACGGCGAAACAAATCCAGCAGCAGTTGCTCGACCCGGATACTCTTCTTCTGGAATACTCACTGGGAGAAGAACGCAGCTACGTTTTTGCCCTCTCGCAAACTTCCCTGCAAGCCTTTGAGCTTCCCAAGCGCGCCGAGATCGAACGCTCTGCGCGCCGCGTCTATGGCCTGCTGACCATCCGCAATCATCCCGTCAAAGGCGAATCGGAAGATCAGACCCGCAAACGCCAAGCGCAGGCAGAAACAGAATATCCTGCCGCCGCAGCAGAGCTAAGCCGCATGGTGCTTGGTTCCGTTGCCGGGCACCTTGGCAACAAACGACTCCTCATCGTTGCCGACGGCGCTTTGCAATACATTCCGTTTGCCATGTTGCCCGAGCCGGCAAGAAACACGTCAACTACCGCCGCCCGTCGGCAGCAAGTTCCTCTCGTCGTCAACCATGAGATCGTGAATCTGCCTTCCGCTTCCGTGCTCGCCGTTTTGCGCCAGGAAGCCAAGGGACGCAAGCCCGCGCCCAAAGCCGTCGCCGTCCTGGCCGACCCGGTCTTTGATCAGCACGACTCCCGGCTGACTGTCGCCATGAAACCCCGCGCGCCCACCGTTCATCTCGCTGGCACGTCCGCCACGCGCGGATCGGACTACCCAAACGAAAGCCAGCCTCCTGAACTGTACGACACAGCACTCGTGGAACCAGACGCAACTGCGCCGGTACAATCTGGCGGCGTAACAAAAGACAAGAACACCGCCGCCCCCGATCCACTCGCCGATCTACTCGGAGACGATCTTCTCAACGAAGCCGACTCCACTTCCGCACATCTCCTTACGCGTTCCGCTGATGACCTTGGCCTGAGCCGCGACGGCAAGCTCAGCCTGCCGCGTCTCCTCTTCTCCCGCCAGGAGGCCGATGCTATCCGCGCCGTCACGCCTGCCGGCCAGGTCAAAGAAGCTGTCGATTTCCAGGCTAGCCGCGAGGCGGCCCTCAGTCCTGATCTTCGCAACTACCGCATCGTGCACTTCGCCACGCACGGCTTGCTTAACAGCGAGCATCCGGAACTTTCCGGCCTCGTCTTCTCGCTCGTTGACGAGCACGGCCAGCCGCAGGATGGTTTCCTCCAACTGCAGGACATCTACAACCTTGATCTGCCTGCTGACCTCGTCGTCCTCAGCGCGTGCGAAACCGGCCTGGGAAAAGAAATCAACGGCGAGGGACTGATCGGCCTGACGCGCGGCTTCATGTATGCGGGAGCTACCCGCGTGGTCGCCAGCTTGTGGAATGTTTCCGACGCCGCTACCGCCAGCCTGATGGCCGAGTTCTATCGCGCGATGGAAAAAGACCACATGCCGCCCGCCGCAGCGCTCCGCGCGGCGCAAATTCACATGTGGCAGCAGAAGCGCTGGGCCTCTCCTTACTACTGGGCAGCATTTCAAATTCAAGGCGAGTGGAAATAACGCTTCGCGCCTATCCTCTCACCGCGTGATTCACCCCGTTTGCACCCGTCCTGACTTCTTGTAAACTTTCAGGCGCTGTACCGATTCGGGAGATCCATGCATCCAACGATTCTCGCCGCCTTCTTTGAATTCTCTCGCACCGCCGTCTCGATGTCCGCCGCCGGACTCGCGCTTCTGGTGATTGGTCTGCTGGCAGCGAAAAACAATATCGCCCAGGCGCGTGGCCTGGACAAGATCGTGGCCCTCACCAACTTGTGCTTTGCCATCCCGCTGGCGGTCTTCGGAGCATTGCATCTTTCCGCCGGCTCGTCCCTGCTGGGCATGGTGCCACGTTACATGCCGTGGCGGGTGTTTTGGGTCTATTTTGTTGGCCTGGCGCTGATCGCCGCAGCGTTGAGCATTGCCACCAGGATTCAGGTGCGCTGGTCCGGCCTGTTATTCGGTGTGATGATGTTCCTGTTTGTGGCGATGTTGTATTTCCCGTCAGCGATCAAGACCGGCGCGCGAATCACATGGACCATCGTCTTCCGCGAAAGCTCGTTCGGCGGTGGCGGCTGGGTCCTGGCGGGCATTGCGATGGGCGGATTGCGTGGGCGGGGCAAACACCTGATCACTGTGGGCCGCGTGCTGATTGCGGCGGCCGCGATCTTCTTCGGCGTCCAGCACTTCCTGCATCCGCTGGGACTTCCCGTCGTCCCGCTGGAAAAACAGATGCCCGCGTGGCTTCCCGGGCGCGCCATCATTGACTACCTGACGGGCGCATTTCTTGTGGTTGCCGGCGTCTGCTTTCTCTTGGCGCGCAAGACGCGGATGGCGGCCACGTATCTCGGCTCCTGGATTATGTTCCTGGTTGCGGTCATCTACGTGCCGGTGATGATCTCGGCGCTGGCAGATCCGAGTACCGCGGTGAAGGTTGAAGGGCTCAACTATTTTGCAGACACTCTTTTGTTTGGCGGAGTGATTCTTTCCCTGGCTCACGCCACGCCGGACTCGGACTAAATGTCGGCGTTGATCGCCGCCAGCCATCTGCCTTACTCAATCGGCTTTGGCGGCGTCTCTAGCGCGTGAGCGTAGCCTGTCGGCCAGCCTGATCCGGCAGCGGCTTCGAGTTTAGCGGCCAGCGATTCTCTGATCGCAAACGGGACGTTTTCCGACCGGCCCAGCCGCAGCTCGACTACCTTGAAAAAGAACAGCTGAGTTTTGCGTTCGACACTGATTTCCGTCCAGGGCACAAAGAGCGCTGGATGTCCCGGGCGAAACAGGATGAAGGTAGCGACGAACAATCCGAATTGGTCCGCGCCCACCGTGAGGATGTTGTTGTAGTGGCAGCCGAAGCGCATGCTGGCGCGCTCCATGCGCCATTTTTGTCCGTTGAAGTCGCCCGGCGCGCGGAACCGTTGGGCGAGAAGCCGCCATCCGCCCAGGAACGCAACTATTTGCGCAACGCAGATCCACATGGTGGCGAAAAACACCGGGAAGCCGATGGCGAAGACCAGGCCGAAATTGTCGTCAATCCAATGCTGCATTGCTCAACCTTATTTTTCGAATATCGGGCAAAAGCAGAAAATTACCAACTCAGCGGACGGTTTCTGGCTGTAATACAACATCCAGACGGATTTCAATCGCGCCGTGTAATTTCTTCTGGACGGTCTTATAGCCAAACTTCGAAATTGTCACCACACGTTTTGCCCCTGGCGGGTGCACGAGATGGATGTAGTAAGTGCCGTCGCTCTTGGATAGAGTCTGCGCATGCCATGCACCGCCGCTCACGTCAAGGACAATCGTGGCGCCTTCAATCGGATGACCATCCCGGTCGGCGATTTTTCCGCCGAGCCTGGTGGCTCCTTCGCAGCCTAGAAGAACGACGAGAGACAAGAAAAGAAACATTTTGCCAAACTGACGAGTCAAGTAACCTCACAATGTAGGTCATTTTCCGATTTCGCGTTGCTTCGCGGCCCGCATGTTTCCAATCCGCGCTCATCCGCGCGAATCCGCGGGAGGCTCCAGCGTCAAAAGAAAATCCGCGGCAAGCTCCGTATCATTCTACGCAGGCTCACCGCGGATTTGACTAGCTGTTATGCCGAGCTACGCTGCCGGATGCTCCAGAATTTCAGCTAGAGCTTTCAGTCGCATGGAGTCCGTCGAGCTCTTCGCAGCGCCCGCGTCCTTCTTTAATGAACCGCCCATGGTCTTCAACTTGGCTATGGAATCTTTGCTCATCTTGGAAGTTTCCGCGCCTTGGATCGCTTTCTGAACTTCAGCAATCTTCTCTGCGGGCAGCGCTTGCGAACGCGACAACTGATCGACGTAGGCTTTCGCCACGATCAGTTTCGCCGGCCACTCGATTTTCTGCTGGTTCTGCACGTTCAGCTCGCCGACGTGGACCGTTTTGGCCGCGTCGATTTCGTTTTGCGTGAGGAACTTGGTTGGTGTGAGTTCGAACACGTCCAGGCCGCGGGCGATTTCTGACCCGTAGATGTGGCCGTTGTACCAGTACGCCGACCACTCGCCGCCGAGCGTCAGTTGCTTAGGATCGATCGCTCCGCGGTCAAAGTAACCGATCTCAAATGGATGCATCGGGTCGGTGAAGTCCACGATGGAAACGCCGCCCTGATACCAGGCTTGCACTTCGATATCGCGTCCCGGGACAGGAACCAGCGAACCGTTGTGCGCCACGCAGTTTTCGGTGTCGCCTTGCGCCGCCGGCATCTTGTAATAATTCTGGAAAGACATTTTGCCGTCTTTCACGCTGAAGATTGCGTCCGCGCCCCAAACGTTGGGATCGTTCGCGCGGCAGCGCGGTCCCAGTCCGCCGCCCCACTCGTCGGTAAACACAACTTTTGTTCCATCGTTGTTGAAAGATGCCGAGTGCCAGTACGAATAGTTCGGATCGTTCACCGCGTCCACGCGCTTGGGATGAACCGGGTCCTTGATGTCCAGCAGAATTCCGTTGCCGGAACACGCGCCTGCCGCCAGCCCGATCGCCGAATACACTGTGATGTCATGGCACTGGTTGGTGTCGGCCGGTTTTTCGATTCCGTTCTTGCCGTGGGTGCCACCGTTGTTCAGGCCATTCATCGCGCCGGTGCGGGCATCGATAAACACGCGCGGGCTGGAAACGACTTTTGAGTTCTGCGGAGCCGCCATCGGGACCTTGATCACTTCAATGCGAAACAGCGCGGTGTTGGGATCTTTGTCCGGCTGTTCACCGGAGCATCCGGGCAGCTCTTCCGCCTGGCGCACAAACGATGTGCCTGAAACGTAAATGTACACATTGGCTTTGTCATTCGGATCGACCACCAGTGTATGCGTGTGCGAACCGCGGCAGGTCTGGACGGCGGCCACCTGCTTGGGATTCTTGATGTCAGAGATGTCAAAGATTCTTACGCCGCGGAAGCGTTCTTTTTGCGCCGCGGGAGGATGAGGTTTGTTGTCTTTGTCATCTTCTTTCTTTTCGTCTTTGTCTTTATCTTCTGCGGGAGCGGGCTCCGGGGGAAAGCCCTGGGCTCTGCAATCCAGACGCCCGTTGGGCATTTCCACGGACATGAACAGCAGATTTTTATAAACGGACACATCGCCCTGCCCGCCCGGGCATATCAGCGAAGTAACCAGTTTGGTTTTCGCGGGGTCGGAAATGTCAAAGACGCTTACGCCGTAAAAATTGCCCTGAAACAGGTGGTTGCCCTGGAAGGCAAGGTCGGAGTTGGCAAATGCCAGCTGCGCGATCACCAGTTGTATGGGCTTCGGCATTTTCGAATTGCTCGCCCGGCCGAGCATCGCCAGGGTCTTCTGCACTTTCGGATCGTCAGGGTCGTTGGTGCCCAGCTGAAACGCGTCAGGTTTCTTGACCAGTGTGAGATGCTTGATGCCCATCGCTGCTTCGCCCGCGTCATAAAGGCCGGGGGTAAGCTTGGCGCGTGGATCGTTGACGTCCGATCCCGTCATGCCCGGAGGCAGCACGGGAACCGCGGGCTCTTTTTCATCCGCGGCTGGCGAGGGTGAGGGCGCGGGGGCCTGCGCATGCAGACTGCTCACACCAAAAAATAAAATAATCGCGGCCATTGCCACGCGAAAAAGATTGGGCACTTGGTTCATCGTTTCTCCTCTGGGGATTTCTTCTCCAACATGGCTTGCATAATCCTGATCTCGGCGCGTTGACCGCTGTCCACATCGGTGGCGAAGTTGAACAGTTCGGCATCCTGGCCGGCGCCCGCGGTATCGAACAGATTCTTCACCATGGTCAAAGCGCCATTGTGGTGCTGAATCATTCCTGTCAAGAATAAATTGTCGAACTCTGCGTTCTTCGCCTGGCGCAACGCTTCCATCTGTTCCGGCGTAAGCATCCCGGGCATCAGGGCCACGGCGTTGTGTGACATGGTGTGGTGCGCCATCTCCACCTCTTGTGGCATCGGCATCGCAACCGGTTCGCCACGGGAAGTCAGCCAGCGCTTCATAAACCCAATCTCGTCCGCCTGCGAGTTCCTGATGCGTGCTCCCAGCGTCCGCAAGTCCTTGTTTTCCGTGTGCGACCCGATCAGGGCCGTCATCTCCACCGCTTGTGCATGATGCATGATCATGCCTTGCATGAACCGCACGTCGGCATGTGAACGGGGCGGCAACTGAGCTGTGGTGGAAGCGGGCAGCCTTTTGCTCGGCTGGCCTGGTGCTCCCGGCTGGATCACCACTGGCGCCGACGAATCAGCTTTCTGTGCGTTTGCGATTGGAGCGAAGAAACAGTGCAGAGCGCCCAATGCGAGCAAAGCGCCTGCGGCCCCAAAAAAGAAGCCGCGGCCGCGCAGCACTGCAATGGCTCGTGCGGAGCGGAACTTGTTCTTGCCGGAAGCCGGATACAGCCACCGTTTGGGGGCAAAGCTGAACATAGATTTTGGTTAAATTCGACGCCGGTCAATTCGATGGAAAAACTTGCCACCGATATTAACACTTTCGGAGTTCTTTCAGGTGCGTTGCCGGGGGTGGCAAGCGTCTTTTTGTTATTGCCGAAATACGAAGATACGAAGCTACGATGGTTTAGCTTGAGAATTCGCGGCTTCCCGCAAATTTGCGGCTGGACTTATCTTCATTCCGCGTTTATCCGCAAATCGGCCAAAGCTGCCCTATGTTCCCGCGCCCGGCGATCCCAACGGCAGAAAATATTGTGTCCCACGGATCGGTTCGCTCACGCGGCGCAGCAGTTCTTGCAGATCGGCGTGGCGCTCCACGAAATCAATGTCGTTGGTGTTCACCACCAGCAGGTCAGACGACGTGTAGTGAAAAAAGAAATGCTCGTAGGCCTTGACCACTTCTTCCAGGTAGTCGTCACTCACGGCGGATTCGCCCGCAACGTTCTTCTTGCGCAGCCGTTTCTTCAGCACCTCGGGCGAGGCCTGTAGGTAAATCACCAGGTCCGGGACGGGCAACTGCTCGCGGAAGTGGTTGTAATAGCGGTTGTAGGTTTCCAGTTCCTGGTCGGTCAGGTTGATGTAGGCAAAGATTTTATCTTTTTCAAAGATGTAGTCAGCCACCACGGCTTTGTGCGACTGCGGTCCAACTTCCAGCCTGAGCAGCTGTTCGAACCGCCGGATCATAAAAGCAAATTGCGTCTGGAACGCCGCACCGGGTTTGCCTTTGTAGAACTGCGTCAGAAAAGGATTGTCCTCCGGTTCAATGACCCGCTGGGCGTTCAGGCGGTCGGCGATCACGTTGGCCAGGGTGCTCTTCCCGACCCGGATGGGTCCTTCAACGGCTATATAACGGGGTGGTTCAAAAAGCTTGGCCATGATTTTCGATAAAACGGTGAAGTGAAGAGCAAGCGCAACAATTTTGTCTGACTGCGTGAGAATAAATGGCGGCGCGTCCGCTGGCAATTGGAGAATGAGTAAACGCTGTGGGAAACTGGGACGAGAGAATTTGGTAATTGGGTAATTTGGTAATTTAGTAATTGATGTTGGGCTGAGTGTATCTGGGTTCCGAAGCTGTTGTGATATTGCGATGCCGACGGGTTGAACGCAAATTACTCAATTACCAAAATTACTCAATTACCCAATTTCACGAAGATGCTTGCGCTCTTAACATCTCTCATTTCCGCTGCCTCCGCCAGTTACGCCGGATACGCCAGCATGGCGCCCACGCCGCAGCTTTACGGACGCACGCTTACCCATGGCAGCGATCCCACGCAGCTGGCCCTGACCTATGACGATGGTCCCAACGATCCTCACACCCGGCGCTTGCTCGATGTGCTGGCCAAACACGAAGCCAAAGCCACTTTTTTTTTGATCGGAAAATATGTTCGCCAGCGTCCGGAGATTGCTCGCGCCATCCAGGCCGCCGGACATACCATCGGCAACCATACTTATACGCATCCCAACTTGATCTTTGTTTCGGCGGCGCGCCTGCAACAGGAACTTGGCGATTGCCGCAAAGCCCTGGAAGACGCCATCGGAGCACCGGCTCCGTTGTTTCGTCCGCCGTTCGGAGGCCGCCGGCCCAATGTGTTGCGCACTGTGCGCCAACTGGGGATGGAGCCAATCATGTGGTCAGTGACGGGTTTTGACTGGAGCGCAAAATCGTCCGACGCGATTGTGCGCAAAGTGGTTTCGCAAATAGATTCGCGCCGCCGCAAGCAGGGCGAGATCGTCTTGCTCCATGACGGCGGACACCTGGCCTTCGGCGCCGACCGCGGCTACACCGTGGAAGCCACGCGCGTGTTGCTCGAAAAATATTCGTCGTCGGGCCAAAGCTCGCCCGGCAAGAAATTTGTAGCCATCCCTGAGCTCACGCGCTAGACACTCCTCCGAGTTCTCTGTGTCCTCTGTGGTAAACGGCCTTCCGCCTAAAACGTAAACTTCACGCCAATCTGCGCTGAAAACGGAATGCCTACGTTCGTTCCCGGTCCAAAGAAATCGCCCAGAGCGCCGCCGGGAATGCGCAAATCATTCAAGCTGCGGATCGGCCGCATCGAACTGCAATCGGCGTTAAGACACAGATCAGTCACGTTGCCGGCGGCCACTTGCGCGGACGGAACCGGCAGTGCGCCAATGTCCGCGATGTAGTTGTTGCCGGGATTTTGCCGGTTCAGCAGGTTGAAGAACTCAATGAACGGGCGGATCGCCATCCGCTCGCCGATTTTAAAGTTGCGGCTTACGCGTAGATCCACTTGGGCAAACGGGGCTCCGCGGAACTGGTCCAGGGATGTCTGTACTCCGTTGACCACCGCGCGGTCATTGGCTGCGCCGTCACCGTTGATGTCCACGCCCGTGCCCAGTGTGTACGGACGCGCGCTTTCAAACTGCGAGAGTGTCGTAGCTTCAAATCCGCCGGGCAGGTGCAGCGTTCCTGAAAGCACAAAGCGGTGGCGGACGTCTTCTCCGCTCGGTCCATGATCACCGGGACCGAACGGGTTGTTCACGTTGGAAACGCCGTTCACGTAGTCAAACAACTCGCCTACGGTTGCGCCCCACGTGGTGGCTTTGGCCAGCGTGTAGTGAGCGTTCAGGTCAAAGCGGCTGGAGAAGCTGTGGCTCACCTGGAACGACACACCGTCATAGCGCGAGCGGTTGTCCGCACGGAAAACGGAAAACGCTGGAGATCCCGCGGGCAGGGTTCCATTCGGAGCAGCGTCGTTCGCCACATATTCATAACGTCGGTACTGATGGACGCCTTGCTGGTGCACGTAGTTCACGTTGAGCTTCCAGGTCTTGTTGAAAGCATGTTCCACGCCGGCGCTGGCCTGTAATGAATAAGGTGAGTGGTAGTCGGGATCAATGACCGCGCCTGCGTCAGCCGAACCCAGCAACGCTCCTCCACCGGGGACGACCGCGCGAAACGCGTCAACCCAGCCGTTTTGCGTGAGATCGTTGTAATAGAAGCCGGCGCCAGCTCGGACGACCGTGGTTCCGTTGCCACCCGGTGACCAGGCAATTCCCAAACGTGGCGCGAAGGCCTTGCGGTAGTCATGCGGAACGCCAGTTGGCAGCGCCAGCCCCAGCGCGGCAATCGTCGCGACGGCCGGATTCGAATTCTGATCAGCGCCGTTGGAGTTGAACAGGCCAAACGTCGTGTCATAGCGCACGCCGTAGTTCACCGTAAAGCTGGGCCGGATGCGCCAGGAATCCTGCGCGTAGAAGCCCAGTCGGCGAATGCCCTGCGCGAAGCGGCCGTTGCCTGCGGACGTGGTTTGGTTGGCCGGATCAGCCAGGTCCACCGCCAGCGTTCCCGGATTCGCCAGGTAGACACTCGGGTCCTGAGGCAGAATAAACAAAGTTTCAGGATTGTCAGAAAGCCGTCCGCTGAGCACCGGCTCGTCAATGAAATTGATTCCAAATTTTGGCGAGTGCGTACCAGCGGAACGTCCAACGTCATATCGGAACTGGTATTTCTGCTGGTCGCGCAGGATTGGGAACGCCGTAATGGGCGTAACGAACTGGTTGTCCCCAAATGTTTCAAAGCCGGACGTGGTCAGCGTGGTGGTGCTGAACGGGAACGCCAGCCCAAATCCCAGGTTTGAGTTGCGAACTTTTTCGTGATGAAAGCCGCTGGCCTGGAACACAAAGTTGCCGATCCACTCCGGCGAAAGCTCCATCTGGTTGCTGAGCAACACGCTGTAGTAGTGCGATGTGGTGGCAAACCCCGTGGAAGGCAGCGCGCCTTCATGCACCAGGTCGTTTCC
>JANXPR010000472.1 GCA_025357215.1 Acidobacteriaceae bacterium
CGTGAGCTCGGATTTGAAATTTACCGGCGACGTACTGGCCGACATTTTCCTGGGCAAAATTACCAAGTGGAATGATGCCCGCATCGCCAAGGCGAACCCCGGCGTCAAGTTCCCTGACGGCGAAATCGTTGTTGTCCACCGCACGGACGGCAGCGGCACCACCTACATCTGGACCGACTACCTCTCCAAAGTGAGCCCGGAATGGGCGGAGAAGGTAAAAAAAGGCACGTCAGTCAACTGGCCCGTGGGTCTGGGCGGCAAAGGCAATGAAGGCGTTGCCGGCACGGTCAAGCAGACCGAAGGCAGCATCGGGTACGTTGAGCTGATCTACGCCGTATCCAACAAGATGTCTTACGGCAGCGTGCAGAACCCCGCCAAGGAGTTCGTGAAAGCCAGCCTGGAATCGGTAACAGAAGCAGCGGCTTCCGTGAAAGATATGCCGGAAGATTTCCGGGTGTCCATCACCAACGCTCCGGGCAAGAAAGCGTATCCCATCAGCAGCTTCACCTGGCTTCTGGTTCCGGTGGAATGGAAAGATGCCGGCAAGCAAAAAGCTTTCACCGCTTTCTTGAACTGGATGGTGGAACAAGGCCAGGGCATGACCAAGGAACTGGAGTACGCTCCGCTTCCCAAGGCCGTAGCTGACAAAGTCAAGAAGCGCATTAAGGAAATCAAAGTCAAGACGGAAGATAAAAAGCAGTCTGCGAAGAAGTAATCAACCCCCGGATTATCTTGGAGGAAATAAAACGCAATGAAACTCGTAAAGCCTCTTTTCTTCGTGCTGCTGGCTTCCAGCCTTATGATGGGCCAGGCCAGCACCTCAACCACTGGCGCCACGAACGGCCAGCCTCAGGTCTCTGACCAGGTCGTTTCTCAGCAGGTCGTGTCTAAACAAATCCAGGCCCTGCAAGATTCGATCGCCAAACAGCAACAACAGATCGAACAACTGCAGAAGGCGCTGGCTGATCAGAAAAACACGCCGCAAGTGGTCAACGCCGCGCTTACCACGACAGGCGCCACCACCAACAGCAACACGCCGGAAATGCAGGCGGATGCCAGCAAGCCCAAAGAATCGCCTCTATCCTTCCGCATCGGCGGAACGGATTGGACTCCGGGCGGCTTCATGGACTTCAACAACATCTTCCGCACGGTGAACACCGGCAACGTTGTTTCCACCGGCTTCGGCGGAATTCCTTTCAACAACACCACGGCTGGCCAACTGACTGAGTTCCGCTCCACCGGGCAGTATTCGCGTTGGAACATGAAGGTTGGCGGCAAGTACGGCGATACCGCTCTTACCGGTTACCTGGAAGGCGACTTCAACGGTAACGACGCGGCCAACGTGTTCGTCACCACCAACCCGCACACGCTGCGTCTGCGTTTGGATTACCTGAACGCTCGCCACGGCATTTGGGAAGTCACGGCCGGTCAGGCGTGGAGCTTGATCACCCCGAACAAAGTGGGCGTCGGCCCCTTCGGCGCCGACCTGGCTACCACGCAGAGCACTGACGGTAACATCCACGTCGGCGTTCCGTATGGCCGTGATGGACAGTTCCGCGTGGCCATCCACCCGAACGACAAGTTCGCGTGGGCGTTCTCCGTGGAAAACCCGCAACAGATCACTAACGGTGAAGTCACTCTTCCCGGCACACTCGCTGGGCAGTTGGGCACGCAGATTGACGGCGTGGCCACAGCCGGTGTTCCTAACGCCTTCCCGGACGTTATGACCAAGATGGCGTATGACACCAAGCTGGGTGCGCATGCGTTCCACATTGAAGCCGGCGGTTTGATCACCTCAGCGAAGATCACCAACCAGCCGACTCCGGTTGTCGCGGGTGAGACGTTCCAAAAACATAGCAAGATCGGCGCGGGCGGCATGGCCGGAATTAACTTCGAACTGATGAAGAACTTCCGCGTGATGGCTTACGGAGACTACGGAACGGGCATTGGCCGCTACTTCAACGGTCTGGGTCCGCAATTCGTGGTGGTCCCGGTGAACGCCGCCGGAGCCACTTGCACCAACGCCGGCGGTTGCGATCTGGATCTCTCCATGATCCATACGACCAACGGCTACGGCGGAATTGAAACCCAGCTTGGAACCAAGACCCAAATTGCCGCTTACTACGGTGGCACCTACTATCAGCGCAATTCGTTTGCTGATATTACGTCCGCGGCAGCCACCAAACCGGTCATTGGATTTGGCGGAGCCAATTCGGCCACCAGCAACAACCGCGCGATCCAGGAAGGCAGCTTCGTGTTGACGCAGACGCTCTGGAAGAATCCCCAGTTTGGCGCTCTGCTGTTGATCAACGATGCCAGCTACTCCACGCGTGCTCCCTGGTTCGTGGCCAAGAACGCGGCAACGGGCGCCTTGACGGCCCCCAAGAACGCGCACATGTTCATGGATCACATCGTATTGCGTTACGTTCTGCCGTAAAAGTTGGGTCCCGAGACCCTCCTTCCTCACTCCGAGCGCCGGTTTCAACCCCGGCGCTCTTTTTTAACAATCATTTAACAATGCTTTGGTAGGTTGCAGACATGCATACACTTCCCGACCCCACGGCCTCAGGCGATTCCAGGTCTGACGGACCTCGCTCTGACGGACCGGGTTCCGACGGGCTTCGTTCCGACGGGCTTCGTTCAGATGCCCCGGAGACGGTCTCGAACCCCGCCCCGGGCAACGCGCCGTTGGTGGCTATGGCGCCCGGAACCCAGATGGGATCAAGAAGCCGCCTGACAGCCAAGGAAAGTGTGTTCGCCGATGGCGTGTTTCGCAGCGCCGTTACTTTCTGTGCCATTGCCCTGGTGGCTTCGGTGGGATTGATCGTCTACGAACTGATCATTCAATCCCATTTGTCGATGAGCAAGTTTGGGTTTGGTTTTCTGACGAAACAGATATGGGACCCGGTAGGTGAAGATTTTGGCGCGCTGCCCTTCATCTTCGGGACGCTGGTTTCAGCCCTGGTAGCACTCATATTGGCTGTTCCTCTTTCGATTGGTACAGCACTCTTTCTTACCGAGATTTGTCCGCGCGTGATCCGTCCGATTCTTTCGATGCTGGTGGAATTGCTGGCGGCCATCCCCAGCGTGATTTACGGCCTGTGGGGTTATTTTGTGCTGGTCCCCGTGTTGCGTTTGCACGTAGAGCCGTTTCTGGCCAAATACATGGGATGGACCGGATTGTTTTCCGGCAGGATGTACGGGTTCGGCATGCTGGCCGCGGGCACCATTCTGGCCATCATGATCCTGCCGATTATTGCTTCCATTACACGCGAAGTAATCATGGCCGTCCCACGGCAGCAGCGCGAAGCTGCTTTGGCCCTGGGCGCCACAAAATGGGAAATGCTGCGGATCGCCGTGTTGCGCAACGCGCGTCCGGGAATCCTGGGAGCCATCATTCTGGGAATGGGCCGGGCCTTTGGCGAAACCATGGCCGTGACCATGCTGATCGGCAACCGCGCGGAAATTTCCAAGTCACTCTTTGCTCCCGGAAACACACTGGCCAGCGTGATTGCCAACGAGTTTACCGAAGCCGTGGGTAACACGTATCTGAGTGCGCTGGTGGAAATGGCGCTGATCTTGTTTGTCCTGACCTTGATTGTGAACGGCTTGGCCGGTTTGCTTGTCTGGAGCATTACGCGCGGCACGCCGAGGGCGCTGGCATAAATATGACCACACAAAACATTCAATGGCACCGGCGGCTCACGAATGCACTGGCCCTGGGCGTGATCACTTTCTTTGCATTGATCGTGACTGTGCCCCTGTTTCTGATCCTGGGAACGGTGGTCAAGCGCGGACTTCCAGCGCTGAACCTGGCTTTTCTTACGCAGATACCGGTGCCGATTGGTGAAACCGGCGGGGGCATGGCCAACGCGATCGTTGGATCTCTAATGCTACTGGCCGTGGCCAGCCTCATTGGCATTCCCCTGGGGATTGGCTCGGGCGTTTTTCTTGCCGAATATGGACGCAACAAGTACGGCAACATTGTGCGCTTTACCGCCGACGTGCTGAACGGCGTACCGTCTATCGTAATCGGCATGACGGCCTGGGCACTGGTCGTCGTCACGCAAGGACACTTTTCCATGATGGCGGGCTCAGTGGCGCTAGGGATCATGATGATCCCGGTCATCGCCCGGACCACAGAAGAAGTTCTGCTGCTCGTTCCGCAGGCCATCCGCGAAGCTGCTTTTGGACTGGGAATTCCGAAATGGCGCACAACGCTCTCCGTGGTGGTGCCCACGGCGAAAGCAGGAATCATCACCAGCATCATGCTGGCCTTCGCGCGCATCGCCGGCGAGACCGCGCCGTTGATGTTCACGACGCTGGGTAACGAATTCTGGAGTGTGAATCCCAACCAGCCCATTGCGGCCATGCCGCTACAGATCTTTAAGTACGCCACCATGCCTTACGACCAGGCTCACGCCCAGGCGTGGACGGGCGCTTTAGTGCTGATCACCATCATTATGACTATCGTTATCGTCTTCCGCCTGATTGCGAGCCGCGGCACGTTGAAAGGGGCCAGCTAATGGACGCCGGGATCCACGTAAAAGACCTCAATGCCTGGTTCGGGAGCACGCAGGCCCTGCATGGCATCAACATCGACATGCCGGACAAGCAGAGCACGGCCATCATTGGTCCCTCTGGCTGCGGCAAGTCAACGTTTGTGCGCTGCCTGAACCGCATGCACGAAACACTGCCAGACACTCGGGTAGACGGCAAAGTGACCGTGGGCGACATGGAAATCTACGGCAAAGGCGTATCGGCCGTCTCCGTGCGGCGCCGCATTGGGATGGTGTTCCAGAAGCCGAATCCGTTCCCCACTATGTCCATCTATGACAATGTGGCTTCAGGGCTGAAGCTAAATGGCTATCCCAACCGCAGCGAGCTCGACGGTATTGTGGAAAGCTCACTCAAGAAAGCCGCGCTGTGGGAAGAAGTGAAAGACGATCTGAAAAAGAAGTCGGGGGCCAGCCTTTCCGGCGGACAACAGCAACGCCTGTGCATCGCGCGCGCCTTGGCGGTGGAACCGGACGTACTGCTGATGGACGAACCGGCGTCGGCGCTGGACCCGATCTCCACGTCCAAAATTGAAGATTTGATTTTTGAACTTAAAAAGCAGTACACAGTAGTAATTGTTACGCACAACATGCAGCAAGCCGCGCGCGTGGCTGAATTTACAGCCTTCTTTCTGATGGGCAACATGGTCGAATTCGACAAAACAGAGAAGATGTTTACCAAGCCTTCTGACAAGCGGACTGAAGATTACATTACCGGGAGGTTTGGATGACGCGTACTCGCTTCCACCAAGGGCTCGACGACCTGAAACAGAAACTGCTGGCCATGGGCGGCATGGCGGAACAGGCCGTGGAACGCGCCATAAGAGCATACGACAATCGCGATATCGCGGTGTGTGAACTCGTGCTGCGCGACGAAGCGCAAATCAACGCCGCGGAACGCGAAGTGGACGAGCTTTCCATTGATCTGCTGGCCATGCAGCAACCCATGGCCGTGGACCTGCGCTTCATCATCGCGTGCATTAAGATCAACTCCGACCTGGAACGCGTGGGCGACCAGGCGGTGAACATTTCTGAACGCGTGATGGACATGGTGGCACAGACGCGGTCCACGCTGAACGTGGACATCCCGCGGATGGCCAGCTTGAGCATCAACATGGTGCGCGACGCCCTGAACTCTTTCCTCACAGCCAACGCCGAGATGGCGCAGTCCGTACTGGAACGCGACGACCTGGTGGACAACATGAACCGGGAAATCTTTGAGGCTGCTGACTACGCCATGACCCACCAGGTGGAAGCCCATCGCGACGCATTGGATACGCTGATCATTGCCCGGAACCTGGAGCGCGTGGCTGACCATGCAACCAACATTGCGGAAGACGTTATCTTCTGGGTACGGGGAACGGACGTGCGGCATCGTGCTGAAGGACAAACACTTACCGGAAGTAGCTAAAGTAACACTTTAGCTACTGAAATTCCCGGTTTGGAGCACAAGAAGCTACAATAGATTCAACGGGGCTCGCACCAACTAGCAGTCTCACAGCAAACTTCCGGCCTTCGCAGGTAGTCCGCTAAGCTTTGTTTGCGGTAGTACATCGTTTATCGCAGTACATTTATGAATCGGTCCATCGACGATCCGTCGCTTTACATCAATCGCGAAACCTCATGGCTGGCCTTTAACGGGCGCGTCCTGGAGGAAGCGAACGACAGCAATAATCCCGTGCTGGAACGCGTGAAGTTCCTGGCCATCAGCGCCAGCAACCTGGACGAGTTCTTTGAAGTCCGCGTGGCCGGCCTGCTGCAACGCATTGAAGAAGGCTACAAGGATTCCGGACCTGACGCCCTGACTGCCCAGCAGGAACGCGACCTGATCGGCCAGGAGACGCATGACTTTCTCCGAGAGCAATACGAATGCTGGAACAAGCGGCTGCTGCCCGCTCTGGCCAAAGAAAACATACGCGTCCTGGACTACAAAGAACTCGACTCTGAACAACTGGCGTTCGTGGATAATTACTGCCTGAAGGAAGTAGATCCGCTGCTGACTCCGGTCACCGTGGACCCTTCGCACCCCTTCCCCCGTGTTCTCAACAAGGCGCTTTGCATTGCGTTGCTCTTGAAGCGCAAGCGGCGCGCAACCGGCACTTACATGGGCGTGATTACAGTGCCGCGTGTTCTGCCGCGCCTGGTGCGGTTGCCGTCAAAGTCCGGGATGGACTACATCTTTCTGGCCGACTTGCTGATTTCTCATGCGGCCAGAATGTATCGCGGCTATGAAATAGTTTCGGCCGCATCGTTCCGCGTTACGCGCAATAGCAACCTCTACCTCGAAGAGGAAGAAGCCCGTAACCTGCTGGAGTCTGTACGCACCGAACTGCACCGGCGTCGCAAGGGTGACGCTGTACGCCTGGAAATTGATGCCGGCGTGCACACGGAAATCGCACGCCGCCTGCAACAGACGTTTGAACTGGAAGACTGGCAAGTCTTCTATACGCAAGGCCCGGTCAATCTTTCGCGCCTGTTCAATATTTACGATCTTACCGAGCGTCCGGACCTGAAGTACAAGAGCTTTGTCTCGCGGGAGCTGCGCCTGCCCGCCAGCAGCAACAACATCTTTACCGAGCTGCGTAAGCGCGACATTCTGCTGCACCATCCTTACGATTCGTTTGACGCCGTGGTGGATTTCATCGAGACAGCAGCCAGCGATCCGGATGTAATTTCCGTCAAGCAAACCATCTACCGCACAAGCCGTGATTCGCCGATCGTTAGCGCGCTGATCACAGCCGCCGGCGAGGAAAAGGAGGTTACCGCGATCCTGGAACTGACGGCTCGGTTTGATGAAGCGTCCAACATTCAGTGGGCGCGCATGATGGAAGACGAAGGTGTACAGGTTTACCACGGGCTGGTGGGTTTAAAGACCCATTGCAAGCTCTGCCTGCTGGTACGCCACGATACTGACGGCGTAACCCGCCGTTATGCGCATATCGGTACGGGAAATTACAATCCCACGACCTCGCGTTTTTACACGGACGTGAGCTTGCTGACGGCATCGCCGCAGATTACCTCTGCCGTGCACCAGGTATTTAACTACCTGACGGCGTATTCTGAAGCGCCTAACTACGCGCCGTTGGCGATCTCACCGATCGATCTGGCTTCGACTACGCTCGCACAGATCCAACGCGAAGCTCAGCACGCCAAGGCCGGACGTCCGGCGCGCATCATCGCCAAGATGAACGCGCTGCTGGATAAGAACGTGATCCAGGCCTTGTACAAAGCCTCGCAGGCTGGTGTGAAAATCGAACTACTGATTCGCGGGATGTGTTCTCTGCGTCCAGGCGTGCCGGGGATCAGTGACAACATCGTGGTGCGCAGCATTGTTTATCGATTCCTGGAACACAGCCGCATTTTCTATTTTGAAAATGCCGGCGACGAGCAGATCTACATCAGCAGCGCGGACTGGATGCCACGCAACCTCTATGAACGCGTGGAGGTGTTGTGTCCAATTCTTGATCCGAACCTCAAGCAGCGTATCAAGGACGAAATCCTGGCCGCTTACCTGGCAGACAACGCAAAAACCCGCTTTCTGGACCGCAACGGCAACTATCACCATGTGCCCAGGCAACGCGGACAAAAGAGCTTTGTGGCCCAGGACTTCCTGATCGCACTGGCGGAAGGCAATGCCACGGCGGCAGACATCCCTGATCCTGTATCCCTACGCGCGCGAGGCGCTTCTATGGCTAGAAAAAAACAGACGGTGGAAAGCTAAGCGCCTATGTTCTTCTATTTTCTACGTCATGCGTCCGCGGGCAAAGCCCAATTGAATGCCACAAAAGACGAGCGCCGTCCGCTGGACGAAGAAGGCATTCTGCAAGCCCGCTACGTGGGACGATTGCTGGCCAACCTTGACGTGCAGGTGGACCAGATCATTAGCAGCCCGCTCAAACGCTCGCTACAGACCGCTTCCCTGGTGGCCAACGAGTTGGCTTTTGAAGGCGCGGTACAAACCGATGACGCGCTGCGATCTGACAGCGAACTGGAACAATTCCACGAACTGGTGACACGCTGCCGTAAGTATGAAGCTGTGATGATCGTTGGTCACAATCCAAGCTTGTCAGAGTTCTTAAGCAAGACGGTCGCAGGGGCCGGCGGCGCTCGCGTGGAGTTGAAGAAAGGGTCCATCGCCAAAGTAGAAATGACCGGACGAACCGGAACTTTGCAATGGCTAGTGACGCCCAAGATTGCCCGAACGCTTCAAACCAGTTTGAAACTCAGCTCGCGCCCAAACACTTCCCGGAAGTAAGCCACTTCTTTTTCGCCAGCCCACAGTTCCAGGTCCGCGCCGCCACGTCCCGGCTTTATGTTGATGGTGATGTGCTCTTCGCGCGCCACCACGCGCACTGACCGCACGGCGCCGCGCCGCGCATGATTCAGCGCTTTAGCCACGCGAAGAATCGTGGTGGCTTTGATCACATCCGCACGTCCGCCGGCAGGCAAGAGCTTGATCAACCTGTCTCGCAACTGCGGACGGGAGTTGCCCTGGAAGCGCGCAATCGTGGCTATGGTCTGGCGTTGCAGAGGCGTGAAGCCGAACAACTCTGAACGGGAAATGATGTAGTACGCGTGACGATGGCGGCCCACTGGGTTCACAAAAAAACCTACTTCATACAGCATGGCTGCGGCGCCAATCCATTCACGAAAATCCTTGTCCAAGCGGTGCACTGGCCGTAGTTGATCGAAAAGTGCCAGCGCCAGAGTACGGACTTGCTGAGCGTTGTCAAGGTCAACTCCGTAGCGGCGGCTGATGGTCATCAGCACGTCTTCGCGGTCGGATTCCAGTTGGCGGTGCGAACGAGTGTGGCGGTCGTGCTCGGCGGCCATCTGCGCCAGCATGCCATCACGCAAGCCGAGTGGCGAATAGCGAAAGCCGCGCAGATTACATCCGGCCATCACCTGGGCATAGACGGCAGCGCCAGCAATCACAATTTCCGCGCGCTTGGGGTTGATGCCCTTAATCGCCGAGCGTTGGCGATGGCTCAGCTTGGCCAGCCGCTTGGCAAGCTTGCCGGCGGCGAGCCGAGTAACCGATCCGCGAGAGAGTTTGAGCACTTGTGCCGCGGCGGAGAGCGCTGCTGCCGTTCCGGAAGTGGCAATTGCCACCTTCACGTCTGACCGCGCAATCTGTCGCGGAATGTGCGCAACCTCTTCGGCAATCAGGTCGCGCAGGCGTTTGAGTTCGTCTTTCGTCGGCGGATCGTGCTGAATAAACTCTTGCGTGAGCCGAACGGCGCCGAGCGGCAAGGTGACAATGTCTTTAATATGTCCGCGCTCTGAGAGCGTAAGTTCACAACTGCCACCGCCCAGGTCGATCAGCAAAAGTTTTGGCGGCAAAGTACGCAGATGAGCTACCACGCCCAAATGGATGAGGCGACCCTCTTCCAAACCAGAAATGATTTCCAGGTTCCATCCGGTGGTGGACTTCACCCATTCGGCAAAGACGGCGGCATTTTGACAATCACGCAACGCGCTGGTGGCTACGATGCGTATCCGTTCCACGGCGTAACTTTGCACCGTCCGATGGAAACGGCGCAGGACTTTCAAGGTGAGCGCCATGGCCTGGGGATCAAGACTACCGTCTTTGAATACGCGTTCGCCCAGGCGGGTGACTTCGCGATCTTCGTGCAGGGACGCCAGGCGTCCGCGACGCAACTCGGCGATGCTGAGGCGGACTGAATTTGATCCGACGTCAACCGCGGCAAAGACTGGCATGATTTAATTATGCGCTACGCGCGAGCCCGTGGACGGCCCCAGCGCTTTTCGGCTGCCTGCGTTGGACCGCGGATTTCCCGGCTTGGCCTTCTTTGTATAAAGCTGGCATTTGGGCGGGCATAACGGACGCAAAAAGATTACGGACCGCGGCAGTTGCAGCCGAATACCTGGCAGCGAGCAGCGTTTGGATTTCCACCAATAGAGGACAATTTACGCGATCCGCAAATTGCTTTTCCGCGGCTTGCGCCAGACCGGCCCAATCGTGCCATTCGCCGATGGCACTTTGCACGGACTTGATTTCCTGAATCAACTGCGCCTGTGCGGGTGATTCTGGCGAAAGCTCGGCTACGTAACGAATCCCTTTCAACTGGAGGCGCAGCTGATGGAGCTTCTTGGGCCGCAACGAGCGTCTGTCGGCGAATTCCTTAGCGAGCTTCTGTAGCTGGGCAATCGCTTTGGGCATGGCATCAAGAACGTCAGGCCCATCCAGTTTGCGGCTTTGAGCACGAACCGCGCCGGCGCTATCGATCAACCGGCCAACACGGTCACGGAATTTTTGCTTGTCCGCTTTGCCAATTGAATCCTGTAACCGCTGGGCGTGACGTTGCCTTTTTTGACTGAGCGCTTGCAGAAGTTCCCGTCGGTCCCGGGCAGCAGACCCGTTGGCTAGGGAGCCCAGAAGGCCCATCTGTATGTCAAGATTGTGGACTTTACCGGCGCGTTTGCGCAGCGCATCAAGATCTTTGAGCGTCTCTTTCTCTTTGCCGCTCAAGCGCGGGCGCGTGAATGACGCCAGGCTTTCAATTCTGCGGATCGTCGCACGCAAACGGTGAACATGGCGTACGGAAAGCTCTTTACTCAAACGCGCAACACAAGCCTCGAAAGTCTTGGACAAATGCCTGGACCTCTGCTGCAGACGCGGCCGGACGTGATCCAGGCGCTTGGGTTCCGGAAGGTTCTTGGTTGCTAAGAAGGTCATGAGCGAGGGCACAGGCCCGATAAAGATATATGAGGGTTTTGCAGTGGTGCAAGATTTAGAGACAATATTGCCAATTTGCACTACTTGATGTGCAACCGGGGCTGGTTCGGCAGAGTACTTTATGCCATTCGCGGTCACAAGCCCGTTGTGCTATTAATTAAACCTCTATTAATAAACCCCGGCGATGGAGTTCGCCTTTGAACCGCCACGAATTAAATGGCTGATGACTCCTACCAACTAAACCCTGGAGCCATATCAATGCGAACTCTCGTTGAGTGGAAAGCCTACGCGTGGATCTCACTGGGCGCCGTTCTGGGCGCCAATCTCAGATATGTAATAGCCAAATTAATCGGACGCTGGGGCGATTTTGCGTTCCCTTACAGCACACTGCTTATCAATGTGACAGGAAGCATGATCCTGGGATTCTTTCTGGTGTGGACCACGGAACGCGTTCTGGCCAATCCGATGTGGCGGCTGCTGGTAGCCATCGGATTCTGCGGATCGTACACAACATTCTCCAGTTATGCGTTTGAGACCATGCAGTATTTTGAGCAAGGTCATTGGACGATGTTCCTGGCCAACATCCTGACCAACAATTTGCTGTGCCTGGGCGCAGTGCTGCTGGGCGCGGTGATCGCACGGGCAATTTGATCCGACGACCGTTGCAACACATCCGCTTTTGAAGGACGACCACTTTGCAGGGCGAGTCGTAGGCCGAACCGTGTAGAATTTTGCGTGAAACGGGACGCAGCCGGATCGTCAACTTCTACGTCCGATCTTCTATGAGTGAAACCAACAGCGCGGTACAAGTGACTATCTACCTGAATGAAGCCGACGAGTGGCAGCGCCGTCCGCTGCATTTGGAGTTGCTCAAGTATTTGCGTGAGCAGGAAATTCCTGGAGCGACCGTGCTACATGCAGTCGCTGGATTCACGGGGCACAGCCGGGTGAAGAGTTCAACTTTGGTCGACGCCGGCGGCCAGCTTCCTCTGGTGCTTACATTCATCGACAAAGAAGAGCACGTGGATCGCGTGTTGCCGCGGATTAAAGAGATGGCTGGACATCGATTGATCGTCCGCGAAAAAGTTGTGATCGAAAGTGAGGCCGAGTGAGCACACCCGCCCTGGACATCCTAGCTATTGCCGCGCATCGCGATGATGTGGAACAAACCTGCGGCGGCACACTGCTTAAGGCAGCGCAACGCGGACAGCGCACCGGCATTCTCGATCTTACGCAAGGCGAAATGGGGACGCGCGGCACAGCCGACGATCGCGCGCGCGAGGCTGCCGACGCGGCGAAGATCCTGGGCGTAAGCTTCCGACACGCGCTAAACATCCCTGATGGTCGCGTAGAAAACACCTGGGAAAACCGTTTAAAGATTGCAAGAGTGATCCGAGAGCAAAGGCCGCGGGTGGTGATTCTTCCCTACTGGCTGGGACGCCATCCGGACCATTACAACTGCGCAACTTTGGGCTACGAAGCTTGCTTTCTTGCTGGACTAAAACAGTTGGGGGCGACGTCATCAGTCTCAAACCCAGGCTCGCGCGTCGCCGAAGCAGAGGTCGTTGCCAAACTCGCCCCGCACCGTCCGTTCAAGATTATTTACGCCAGTCTTTATTATGACGTCCGTCCCACGTTTGTGGTGGACATCACCGACCAGTTTGAAGCGCGCCTGCAATCGCTGATGGCTTACAAGTCACAGTATGCGGAGCAAAATACTGGCAACAATATCTTCGTCGCGGAAAAAGAGATCCGCACTCGTCTGGAAACCATGGCCGGTTTTTATGGACTCTTGGCCGGCGTGAAATATGCTGAGCCGTTCGTACAAAAAGAAGTTGGACTGGTGGACGACCTTGCTTCCCTGCCTGTTTCTTCCATCTGAATTTCATCTAACGTCCAGCTTTCGCGATTGACTTTCACAGGCCGGAACCCTACTCTGTTTGCCGGTTGGCAGACTCGGTTTTCAGGGTCGCTTAAACGCGAGGAGAAGTATCCCCATGAAGTTCAAGGTGGTTGCAGCACTGTTGTTCTTGTCACAGATTTGCTTGGCGCGCGAGATTCACGTTCATACTGGCCAGTCGATTCAAGCCGCCGTGGACCAGGCTAAACCGGGCGACCGCGTGGTGGTGGACGCCGGCACTTATCACGAAGCTGGACGGCCTTGCCCCAGCGATCCCACCGAGATGTGCGCCGTGGTAATTACCTCCAACGACATTACTCTTGAAGGCCAATATGATCGCGACCACGCAGTGGTGATCGAAAACCAAGGCGCACTGGACGCCGGCATCGAAGCGGCGAATCCGAAGTCCGCGACGACTGAGTGCGTCAACAATCCAACAGCGCGAATTTCCGGAGTTGAAATCACTGGATTCACCGCCAACGGCTTTAACCACAGCGGAATCCGCTTGATCTGCGTTGACAATTGGGAACTGGCGTTTAACGCGGCCAACAATAACGCGTTCTACGGAATCTTCCCATCCAAAGTGGGTCGCGGACGCGCGCACCACAACATCGTTACCGGATCGAACGATACCGGCTTGTACGTTGGCCAATCGCACGACGCGCGGGCCGATCACAACCTGGCCAAAGGCAACGTGAGCGGATTTGAAATCGAAAATTCCACCAACGTCCGCATGGACCACAACGAAGCCACCGGAAATACCGGCGGCATCCTGATATTTATTCTGCCCGGCCTCTCGATTGAAACCGGCGCCAATAACCTCGTGGACCACAACTGGCTCCATGACAATAACAAAGACAACACCTGCCTCAATCCGGGTGACGACGTTTGCCTTGTCCCGCCGGGCAGCGGCATCCTGGCGGTTGCCGGCGATGGCAATACGATTGCCCACAACGTGATCGAGCGCAACCAGACGTTCGGCATCGCTATCAGCGATTTCTGCACTCCGTTCCAGGTGCCCACGGCGCAATGCTTCCAGTTGGGCTTTGATCCCCTGCCGGAAAACACGCGCGTGATCGGTAACGTGACGGAAAACAACGGAGCGAACTCACAATTTCCCGGTATCCCCGGATCCGATCTCTTCTGGACCGGAGCCGGCTCGGGCAACTGCTGGAGCGGTAATCGCGCCAGCATTGAGATTCCGTCTCCGCTACCCGCTTGCAGCAAAGGCGATAAGGACTAACCTTCCTATTCAAGAATCGCGAAATGCAGACGGCCAGCAGCCAAAAACTGCTGGCCACTTTTTTAGCGAGCTAGCCGGTCGATCATTCGGTTCGCATCTTGCGTTTACCCTGCGCGAAAAAGCGCAACGCCTACTAGCGCGACTAGCAAATCGCGTGAATCCCTCATGAGCAAGAGCCCAATCTTTCAATTTCGAGCGATTGATTAGAAAGATTAGAAGCCGGCTGAAACGATTTCCGCAAAGAACCTGTATTTGCGAGCCGTCGTCCCATGGTTCTGAAATTATTTTCAGAAATCGCGCTCACAAGTGAAACGATCTTCCCCTTCATACCACTATTGACCAAACGGAGAACCATTGTGGAGGGCAGTAGAGGACCCACCTGGCTCCTTCATATTCCTCTGCTCCCTTCTTGATTCTTTGCCTTGGTGGTTGTCTTCGCGGTGGCAAGTAAGCGCCGCGAAGACCTTTTTATTTACAGCCCTTCCATGATCTGATCGATGCTTGCGTCCGCCGGCAAGGTGCCAAAGTTATGACCGTGGTCACCGGCGATTCGCGACGCCACAAAGGCTTCGGCCACTGCTTTCCGTCCGTGACGAACAACCAGCGTTGCCTGTAGCGCGAGGGCCAGGCGCTCCGTCAGCCAGCGTGCGCGACTTTCATGTTCGGCGTTCGCAGTTGCCGCGCCTTTACTTGACGATCCAGCTAGCGCAGCTTGCAAGTCGGATTGGACGGCCGCAAGGTACTTGTCGAGCCGCGAGTCCGCGCCGGCGGCGGTCTTGAATTCGGCTATGAGCGCTTCGGCAGTCGCGGGATCTTTACTGAGTGCGCGAAGAACGTCCAGGCAGATCACGTTGCCCGAACCTTCCCAGATTCCGTACAACGGCGCTTCACGATAGAGCCGCGGCATGATCGACTCTTCCACGTAGCCGTTGCCTCCCAAGCACTCCAGCGCTTCGCCCACGTGGACGGGAGACCGCTTGCACAACCAGTATTTGCAAATGGCGGTGGCAATGCGGCTGAAGGCGCGGGCATGACTTCTACTCGCGTCCGAGTTTTCGCTGATTGAATGATCCGCGGCGGTTTTCTGAAAAGAAGCCCGTTCGTCAAACGACTTTTCGTCAAAAGCTCGGGCCAGCCGCGCGACCATCAGCGTGGCGGCTTCGGATTCAACCGTGAGGTCGGCCAGCACGTGACGCATGAGCGGCTGGTCGATGAGCAATTTGCCGAAGGCTTTACGATGGCGGCAGTGGTGCAGCGCCTGCACCAGCGCCTGGCGCATCAATCCGGCGGAAGCAATCGCGCAATCCAGGCGTGTGTGGTTCACCATCTCGATGATGGTATTCACGCCGCGGCCCTCTTCGCCCACCTGGCGCGCCCACGCCCGCGCAAACTCCACTTCGCTCGAAGCATTTGAGCGGTTGCCCATCTTGTCTTTCAGGCGCTGTATGAAGAAGTTGTTCTGGGCGCCTGTGGGTGTCCAGCGCGGCAACAGGAAACAAGTAAGCCCTTTCGGTGCGTGCGCCAGAATCAGGAACGCGTCACACATGGGCGCGGAGCAGAACCATTTGTGTCCGGTGATCAGGAAGTCGCGGCTGTGGTTTCCGATACGCTCGGCCCGCGTGGTGTTGGCGCGGACGTCCGAGCCGCCTTGTTTCTCCGTCATGCCCATGCCCAGCAGCGCGCTGGATTTTTCCGCGAGAGGAAGAAATCGCGGATCGTAGGTGGGCGACATCAGCTTCGGGCCCCACTCGGCGGCGAGTTCAGGTTCGGCTTGCAGCGCTGCCATCCCGGAAAATGTCATGGAGATGGGACAGGTGTGCCCAGCTTCGTTCTGGACGGTGATCATCATCAGCGCTGCGCGGGCCACGTGCGAGCCGGGACGGTTTTTTCCTGTGAGCACTGTCTGAGGGGAAGAGTCATCGATGCCCTTCTTCCCTTGCGGCCCACCTTCAGTTGTTCTCCGTGCCTCCGTGTCTCCGTGGTGAGATTGGCTTCTCCGCGTCTCCGTGTCTCCGTGGTGCAATTCGCCGCCTTCCCAAGGCAGACTATGCAGCTTGTGCTCCACGGACGTCCGCATCAAGTTGTGCCATGCGGGATGAAACACCACTTCATCCCGACGATTGCCGGCTGCGTCATGCGTATGCAGCACCGGCTTGTTTTCGTTGGAGTCAAAGCCCCAGCGCTGGGCTTCTTCCGTGCCGAGTAAGTGCCCAAGCTCGGCAATTTGCCTCTCCGCCCACGCAGCCCCTTCCCGCCGGACGGCCTCAAGCAAAGTGCGGTCGGTAAGAAAGAGGTTGTAGCCGGTAAGCGGAGAGACCTGGTTCATGACGTCGTGGGTCGTTTCTTTGGCTTGGGATGCGAGGTCGGTAGGTGAGGCCATGATGTAATTATGCGCCGCTTTTGGTGTCCTATATACGATTCAAAAACGTGGTTTTGTAACACAGACAGAAAGCGAACAGGTAAATCAATTTAGCCAGATAATCCCCTACATTATTGGTCTCCGCATAAGACATTGATTACAAGCGTCTTACAAGGGCAGCCGAGAAACATGTGAAGAAAGAGTACAATAGATTGTGTTCAGGTCTTGACATGCGCTATATACGGGAGTAAGTTTCCTCTACTGGCCAACTAATTTCACTTTGGTTTAGTGGTTAAAGCTTCAACCGGTGTACTGCCTCAGTAGTACCTCCCAGTTCCAGCAAGCCCCCAAAGAACAACTAAACACTTAGGAAAGAACTCAGGAGCGTCAAATGGCAGCACCAACGTTTTTCACTGAAGACCCCGAAAGAATGCTGGACGATCTGTTGTATGAGGTTTGCGATGATCTCCAGTTGCCCAGGCCACGCCACGAGCAGGCGCAGGAAAGATACCGGGCGTTAGCTGGCGTACTTGAAGAAACCAATAGCCCTTTTCGGCTGCATCGACCTTTGATCTATCCGCAAGGTTCGATGCGACTTGGCACGACGGTCCGCCCGTTAAAAGGCCAACACGACCTTGATTTTGTCCTGCAATTGTCGAGGTCGCACCGCGAAATCAACCCCATGACCTTGTTGCTTACCTTGTTCAATTACTTGAAGCAGAATGGCACCTACTCGCGAATGGTGACCCTCAAAAACCGCTGTGTCCGAATTGAATACGCAAACGAGTTCTACATGGACATTCTTCCCGCATGCCTTAACTATGAAGCTGGACCTAACTGCATTAAAGTGCCGGACCGGGATGTACAGGGGTGGAAAGATAGCAATCCAATTGGATATGCAGATTGGTTTGCGAGGAAATCGCAGGTTACTACACTTAGACTGAAAATGATGGGCAAGGCGATGCCCGTGCCAACGCAGCAAAGCGCGGAGGATAAATACCCTTTGCAACTAATTGTTCAGCTATTGAAGAGATGGCGCGATATCTACTATGCGACACAAGAAAAAATTGCTCCTATCTCAATCGTACTTACGACTCTGGCGGCAAAGCACTATGACGGAAGCAGCTGTATCAATGCATCGCTGAACGCAATCTTGAATCGAATTTCAGCGGAAATTGACTTAGCTGATTCCAGGAAGACGCGGCTCATCATAACTAACCCTGCTAACGGTGAAGAAGATTTGAGTGAGCGCTGGGCGGGCGATCCTATCGCTTACTCCGCCTTCAAAACAGGTATTCGAAAATTAAGGACTCAGTGGAACTCTGTTCTCAACAAATCCGTCAATGTGAACATTGAACTCGAGCGGCTTTTTGGAGAAACGGTTCAGTCTGCCCTGGTGAAACAAGCGAAGCGTGTCCAGGAAGCCCGTGCCACGAAATCTCTAGGCGTAAAACCCTCCGGATTAATCGCGAGCGCAAGCGCAGTAGGCGCGGTGACAATGCGTCCTAACACATACCATGGCGAAGAGTAGAGGCTTCAAAATTCGGGCTCTTACGCTCGCGCAGCAGGTCTATTTTATGGGCTTGTTGTATCCGTCTTTCAATTCCTCTCGTTTCGCTAACTCAGTTGTGTGGAGTGGACGACTGCAGCCGACTGCCTTGAGCCAGGAATACGAGTTGCGAATTCAATACTGTCTTGGCTATATCCCTGAAATCAGGGTAATCAAACCGGAACTAACCTTGCATCGCGACCACAAGAAGCTCCCTCACTTTTATCACGACAAGGGTCTTTTGTGCGTACACACTTCGGATGAATGGAGGCCGGATCTGATCATTGCAAGGACGATAATGCAGTGGATCTCGGGGTGGCTTTATTTCTACGAGATTTGGTTGGCAACCGGATTCTGGCTCGGAGGCGGGACGCATGTAGATGCTTTACAGCATAGGTCCGCATGAGTACACAACGTTTTCGTATTCTGTCTATCGACGGCGGAGGGATCAAGGGGATCTTCCCAGCGGCGTTTCTCGCCGCGATTGAACCGAAATTGCCCAATCAAATTTTCAAGTATTTTGATTTGATAGCTGGCACATCTACAGGTGGAATCATCGCCCTCGGCCTAGGAATGGGGCTAAAGGCAAACGAGCTCCTCGACTTTTACCTACAGAAGGGCTCAACTATATTCCCGTCTTTCGGAAAAAGCGTTTTCGGCAAGATACGTGGACTGTTCAAAACAAAGTATGCGAGCCATGAGCTAAGAAATGCGTTAACCGTTGCATTTGGTGAACGGAAGCTCGGCGAATCAACGACAAGGCTTGTCATACCTACGTTAAACGCCAACTCGGGCAGGATTTACGTCTACAAGACCCGTCATCATCAAAAGCTCGAAGTGGATGAGGACGTGAAGGTGGTGGATGTTGCATTGGCCACTGCAGCCGCTCCGACTTATCTCCCCCCTCACATCTCCCCGCAGGGGATTCCGTTTCTCGATGGAGGCTTGTGGGCGAACAATCCAACTGGATTGGCAGTCGTGGAGGCCGTCGGAATTTTGAACCAAGATCGTCGCAATCTTGAAGTCCTCAGTCTAGGATGCACCGAAGAACCGCAGGATTTCAGCATCGTCAGGGGCGGCGGGCTCCAATGGGCACGCGCTGCGATAAAAGCCGCAATGTCGGGTCAGTCATTTGGTTCTATGGGTACCGCATATCTGCTTGCCGGACATGAACACGTGCACCGAGTTAGTCCAATTGTGGCACCAGGTAGATTCTCAATGGACGATACCACTAAGTTGGACCAGTTGAGGGCTTTCGGATTCGAACAGGCGCGTGAGGAATTACCACGATTGAGAGAACTGTTTTTCGGCGAACCTGCCACCTCATTTAAACATTTGCGCTGAAAGCTCGAGAGCG
>JANXPR010000489.1 GCA_025357215.1 Acidobacteriaceae bacterium
TAATCGAAGAACTGAGCCTTGAAGGTGGCAGCACGCGGGCTGACGTAGCGGTCGTAAACGGGGTAATGCATGGCTTTGAGCTTAAGAGTGACCGAGATTCGCTGATCCGGCTCGCAGATCAAACGCGCGCATATGCCGCCGTATTTGACTACATAACGCTGGTAGTTGCAGAGAGGCACCTCAGGAACGCGGTGGACATAATCCCCGACTGGTGGGGGATACGGGTTGCCCGTTATGTGGGAGGCAAGCTGCTCATGCGCGACTTGAAACTTCCTCTTCCGAATCCGGATATCGATCCCTTCGCAGTCGTTAGCCTTTTATGGCGAGATGAAGCCCTTTGCATCTTGGAGGAAGTTGGAGCGACCCGAGGCATGTACTCAAAACCGAAAGCTTCAATATTTCTAAAGCTGATCGAGGAATTCGAACTTGATCTCCTTCGTGAGCGAGTACGGCAAAGCCTTAGGACGCGTGCAGGCTTGCGATCTGGCGCGAGACAAGGGTGATATGGTGGTTCAGGCCCGCTCTGATCCAAGTCATTGGGTTACCGTTAGACTTTCCGTTCTGTTTACTCATCGCGGAAATGTAAGCGTCGCCGGCGCTAAAATCAGAACCACAAAACTCTTCACGCTCGAGTAGCAGCGTTGCATAAGCTGGCCACTGAGCACTACCCGGCCCCTTTTCTTTGCCTTTCTTCGTCTTGATTGCTTCGCCACGCATTATTAACCAAGCGTCGTCCAGCGTATATCGAATGCTTGCACTCGGATTGCAGTTATCCACGGGCTCAGTATATTTTCCGTATTGAATCGTGTAATCGGAAAATATTGGCTTCCGCGGGAGTTTTTTTGAAGCGATCTCGCGCCTCCAGCGCAACCAGTCGTTCCTCGGTATCTTGTGAATTCCAGGCCTAAATTCTTGCAAGTCTTTCGGAAAGGCACCACTTGCAACGATCAGAGATCTCCACCTGCGGAGCTGCGGCACACGAGCCAGGAGGGCTTCGAGTTGGGGGCTGTCATCCTGAAACGTTGCGTAGTCGACCAATAGATCTGTATCGGCTTCGCCGACTTGGAGCGTTTGCCGAAGCACAGCGAGACTCTTGTGAAACGTCCGAGAAAGGATTTCATCTGGAGTTACTCGGATGCAAATTCCACGACCGTCGGTTTTCACTGCACGAGATGCAGCCTCTTGATAAGCACCCGATCGGGTAAGGCCCGTAACTGGAATCATCCGAAGTTTCCAGTCGCGCAAATTCTTCGCGATGAGGTCCAACGGGTGCCTCTTACCCGGGAAAGATACCGTGCCATCAATAAGCGACAAATCCAAGAAAAAAATTCCATAGTGCCAGCTACCATATAGCTTCTTCGCCTGCTGGAATAAGACCTCAGATGGGATGGGCTCACACCCTTTATATTTTCCGCTACGTGCCGGCAGAAAGACATTGGGCGTAATTTCTACAAGAGGAGCTACCTTTTCCTTTTCACGAGGCTTAAGGTTGCGGAGCGCATACATCTCGCCCTCTTTGGATCGAAGGATTGGTACATAAAAATCCGAACCAAGCATAAAAATACTAGACGCCTCCTCTTTTAGGATTCACATCAAACAGCCTCCGCACTCCACCTTGGCCAACCAATCGATTTAGCACTCGATAAGACTTATAGTGATGTCTAATGCGTCCGGCAACAATTGCTGGATGGATTTGCAAGCGGTCTGCAAGATGCTGAACAGCCTCTGCCGTTCGCAGGTTGCGCGCTGGGCTTTGTAGCCATTCAGCTTCTGGAATCAAAGCCTCTCCCGCATACTGATCTGCCTCCCTCTCAAATTCATTCGAAACATCATCTACGTCCAGGTCATCATAAAACGCCACAATTTCCCCAAGGTGGCGTTGTATGTGAACGAGCTCGTGCATTAGGACAAACCAAAAATTATCAATCCGATCATGCCGCAGGGTGAGGCCAACAACCGGATGAGCCTCGCTCACAAGTATGGCGGCTCCGTCGATGTAAGTTTCAGGTAAGTGCGCCTCGACGACCAGAGAAATTCCTATATTGCGAAGGTAGTCTGCCGCCTTACGCGGGCCCGTCTCATGAATACTCAAGCGTGCAAGCTCACGCAGGAACTCCATGGTTAGCCGGCTACGGGAGAACTTTTGAGATGGAGAGTTAGCAATTGCTTTAATACAAACGCGCGCTTTCCAAGCCGCTAATGCATATTGATCCATCTGTCGGGCAGATCGGACATACTGAGTTCGCTTATATAGTGCCGCAGCAGCCCAGCTACCTCCAAGCGGAGCAAGAAACTTTTCAACAATGCTCTTGGCATCGCGCAGCATCAACGCATCTTTACTTAGCCATCCGCGAGTTTTCATTTCTGCGATCGGAAAGCGACCCCAATCAATCGTCTCTTCTGTTATATCGAATAACGATGGTTCTTGCAGCAATGCGTTTGCAGGTATTCCCAAACCTTTATGAAGAGCCCTGACCATTGAAAGAGTAAGCTGTCTCTTACCTGATAGGATCTCAGAAACTTTGCTGCGACTTCCGATTAGGGGCACCAAATCCCGAGGGCTCAGATTCATCTGTTCCATTCGGAACTTGATTGCATCCACCGGATCAACAGATAAGTCCGCTAGTTGTCGCTGCTCGTAATCTTGCACAATGAGCGATAAGACGTTAAGTTGATCCCCTTCCGGAGAACCAGGTTGTGGGCTCCGGTCCATGAGCCTTTCAATCTCAGATAGGGCTCTTTGGTAGTCAGCGTCGGATTTGATCGATGTAATCATTGTGTGTACGGAGAATGGAAGGTCAGAGCGTCCATTTTGTGTATTCGGCATGCGTGCCGACTCGAGTGATTAGTACTAGCTTGGCGTCGTAATTCACCTTCGTTTCAAGCCTGTAGTTGTTCCCTTTGATGTTAAAAATCACTCGGTTATCGCTTAGGATGCTTGCACTCGGATACCGCGCCTTAATGTCCGCTGGAGATCGCCATTCTGCATCTTCGACTTCAACTCGCCAAGCTGCAATCGCGCCACGAACATCAGCGTGATTCATGACAAATTCCTGAAGACGCGGTAATCCCAACAGTCGCATTTATTGAAAGCTCATCGGCGATATTAAGTTCCCAACAGGGGAACAATGTTCCCACACAGGGAACCTTATTATAAACTCGACAGCGCTGTCAAGGGCATTTTTTCCGTCGTGCGCGACAATGAACGTTTTCGCAATTGATTCGCTGCAACAGTTGTGCCAATATCGACTAGCCCCTAGGGGTAAGGCGGTAACAAGCTCTTTGAAAAATACGAATGCCGCCAAAATCGCTATTGTCTTTGGTTTTTGGCCAAACCTGCAACCTCTCAGCCTGGGCTTGGGCTTGGACGGCCCAAGCTCCGCCCAAGCTCCGTCCAAGCTCCGTCCAAGCTCCGTCCAAGCATGGTCCTTGGGCCGTGCAAGGTCGATTTTCAACAAGACCCTTTGTTTGCAACAAAAGAGGAAAAATGACGGGGTGGGGCAAAGAATCGCCGGAATCGCAAAACAGCAAACTACGCGGCCGAGGGCGGCTGCGCTCCACAGATCTACTTTTTCCTTGGGATGCGTTGCGTAAGTCCTTTAAACCTAGGGATGGACAGGGAGGGGTGGCCCGCAAAGCGGGCCAATCGCCGTGATCGCACGTGATCACCGACATCGCAGGTGATCTGGAAGACAGAAAACCCACGCCAAATTGGGATGCGTTGTGTAACCCTTTTGGAATCCTAGTTAAGGCGATGGGGTAGGGTACCCCTATTCCGCCCTCAACTCCTCTTCCAACGCTTCCCTCACCTTCTTTTCTTGTTCGGCATTGAGTTTGCCGCCGGCGGCGGTGAGATAGAAGACGTCAATCGCCATCTCGCCTTCGGTATCGATCAGCGCAATCTCGATGTTGCACTTCTGATACGCCAGGCGCGAGCTGATCCGGTACAGCAATCCCGGACGGTCCTGGGTGATCACCTGCAACACCGTGCAATGCGCTGAGCTGGTTTGGTTGAAGTCCAGGCGCGTCTGGATCTTCGTCCGGCTGGCCGTGGCTTTGCTGGAGCGCATGCGGTCCCGCAACATCTTTTCCAGGTCAGCTGCGCCGTTGAGTACGTCACGAATGCTGCGCTTGAACCGTTCCCACTCTGGCAGGTTCAGTTCCAGAGTGCGGAAGCGGTCAGTGAAGTGGAAGGTGTCCACCACAATGCCGGCGGCGTTGGAATACGCTCCGGCTTTAACGATGCTCATGCCCCACGCGGCCAGCACGCCCGTGACCTGTGCGAACAGCAAAGGACGGTCCACGGTGACCAGCGTGAGATCAAACCAGTGGCGTCCGCGATCCAGCGCGAGTTGCACCGGCTCGGACTTCAATCCGGCGACCATCTCCACGTGCTGAAGGATTTCTTTGGCCGAACATGTGGCCAGATAGCGGCGCGGCAGGCCTTCAAGAAATGGCTTGAGCCGCTTCCCCGCCACCGGAGAAAGCGTGCGCACCAGCTGGTCTTCTTCCTGCGTGTCCGGATGCAAGCGCTGGTCCACGCTCAGGTTGAGATAGTTGGCGGTCTCAATGTACAGCTGCCAGATGTTTTCGGCTTTCCAGGGCGTGAGCGCTTCAGGATTCACGGCCTTGATGTCCGCGAAGGTCATCAGGCACAGCATCTTGAGCCGTTCCGGCGACTGAATTTTTTCCGCGAAGGCCGCGACTGTTTCAGCGTCAAAGATATCGCGGCGCATGGCGGCGGACATTTCCAGATGATGGACGACGAGAAACATCACCATCTCGCGGTCTTGCGGCTCCAGGTCCAGCCGGTCCTGCGCGCTTTCCGCGGCTTCCATTCCGGCGGCAATGTGGCCTTCGCCATCCTGCGGCGCG
>JANXPR010000548.1 GCA_025357215.1 Acidobacteriaceae bacterium
ACATGGGACTGGACACTGCACAGCACGGCCGGATCACCCTGGGCTATTACGGAGTCGGCCATATGATGTACATCCAGGATCAGTCGCTCGGGGATTTAAAGAAAGACGTGGCGGGATTTATTGGCAGCGCGCTGAAATAAAACGATCGCCGGAATCGCCGGAAGCTAGAGTGCGTGAATCAGAAATTCAGCTCAGCCTTTTGCGGTTTTGCGCGACGCGGTAAATATCGCGGTCAACTCGGTCGCTTCGGTCAGGAGGTTTTGTAGTTTTGCAGGTGATACGATCCCGCTTTCTCCGAGCATCTCCAGCCAAAACACTGTTTCGTCCGCTTCTTCGACCACGACACCGATCTTCGCGATGAACTCGGCTTTTGATCTTGATCGACCAGCGGCGCGATAGTTGGCAGCCACGCTAGTGGCAGATCTCAGTACTTGCTGAACAATCACGTTAGCTTCGCGAGACCGAGGAAGGGCTTGCGACATACGAATCACACGCAGGGCGAAAGCCTTTGTTCCGGTTCTCAACTCCTGATGCTTTTCAGCGTTCATCGTTCACTCGTCGTGTATTCCGATTCCGTGCGATCACGGCGATTACGCGCGATTCCGGCGATCCCTCTACGCTTTCCCAAAAGGGCTTTCCAGGCTCGGGCTTTGCGGCGTGAACAGTTCCGCGCCGTTTTCCGTGATGTGCATGTCGTCTTCGAGTCTCACGCCAAACTCTCCGCGGATGTAAACACCCGGCTCGTCGCTGAAGCACATGCGCGGCGCAAGTGGCAGTGTGTTGCCGCGGACCAGGTAGGGCCATTCGTGTCCGTCCATGCCAATACCGTGGCCTACGCGGTGGCCAAAGTGTTTGTAGTCCGGACCGTAGCCGGCATCTTCAATGACCTTCCGCGCGGCGGCATCCACGGCATGACACTGGACGCCAGGTTTTGCGGCGGCCAGCGCAGCGGCCTGCGCACGGTGGACAATGTCGAAAACCCTTTTCATCTTGTCCGTCGGCTTACCAAGAACAACCGTCCGGCTGATGTCCGAATCGTAGCCTTCCACCGTGCAGCCGCCGTCCATAAGAAGAATGGTGCCTTCGCGGATGACTTGTGGCTTGGCCGACCCGTGCGGCAGCGCCGAGTTCTCGGCAACCTGCACGCCCGCGCCGCCTTGAAAACCTTGCTTCGCGTGCGCCGCTGAAACCATCTCCGCAAAATCGTGTTGGGTCATTCCCTCTTTCATGGAAAGATACGCGGCTTCATAGGCCGTGAGCGTGACTTGATTGGCCAGAGTCATCAGTTGCAGTTCGTGGTCGCTCTTGATCATGCGGCAGCCGGCGGTGATGGGCGTAGCGCTTACAAACCGCGCGGAGGGAATGGAACTCGACGTTTTTTTAGTGTCCAGAAGGTTCAAGGCAAACACCGCGTCTTGCACCCCCGAACTAAAAACGTAGTGCACAGTTTCTTCCACGCCGATTTTTCCGCCAACCATGCCGCGTTCTTTCAGGCCGTCAGCAATCAGGCGGTAGGGACTCTCATCTTCCTGCCAGATACGGACGTCGGCCTTCGCGTCTCCCATGCCCATCACAATCTGTTCACGCGCGCGGTCTTCTTCAAACGCTGGGCTTACGTAAAACGGAGTGCCCTTCGCTGGAACGATCATGGCAAACAGGCGTTCACTCAGCCACCAGCGAATCCCCGTGAAATAGACCAGGGAAGTTCCGCCGATCATCATGATGGCGTCCATCTTGTTTTCCGTCATCAACTGGCGCGCGCGCTCCAAACGTTGCTGCCGTTCTTCAATTGTGATGGACTTGGCTTCGGCTCTACGTGATTTCAATTTAGCGATGGGTGCAGGCAGAGATTTTTCCGCGGCGCCTTCCTGGGCAAACAAGGCACTTCCCGAAGGCGTCAACGCAACTGTGGTGGCGATTCCAGCGTTCTGTAGAAAACGCCGGCGTGAAGAGTTCATGATGGGGCTCCTGAAAGGACTGGATAGAGTAACACTTCCCCCGGCTTCATCACGAGCGCGCCCAAATATCGCGATACGACTCGTTTCGTCTTTGCGTCCGCCGGCTGCCAGCTGCGTCACTGCCATTTCGTTTAGTTCGCAACTCTGAATCAAGCAAGCTTCGCGCGCGCACAAGTGGACAATGTTCTGCTGACCAGTACGGCAAATGTTCAGCGTCCAACACTCGTGTCCGTTCGTAACGCATCAATGTTACGGAAATGGTACACGCACTCTATTTTTGAAAACTCTGCCCACTCTTTTGCTCCAGTGCACCAAGAACCAGGAAACAAAAGCAGGAAACAAAGTTGTGATGAGCTTCCACTTATCTGGCCATAGCCCCGTGAGGATATCTCCGGGTCAATTTATACAACTACTACACGACGGATTCGTGGAGAAGAAGATTGACGAAAGAAAGCAAAACAACAACTACCATTGCAGTACTGTTGTCCATCGTAGTGCTTTTGGTTTCCCCGGCCATGGCCGCGCACTTTACGGTCGTACCAGGCGTTAACAACCCAACTCAAACCGTACTCAACCCCGCCACCAACAAGCTTTATGTTTTCGGCGATCAAGGCGTCGCCGTGATCGATGCTCTCACCGGCAAAACGATTACCTATTTCATCCCCCCCTCCGAAATGGCCGTAGGCTGGTTCAACCTTGTCGCTTTGAACCAGGCCAGGAACAAAATCTACGTTGCCGCCGGACAGACCCTTTACGTAATCGATGGGGCCACCGACGCCGTCACCCAGACCGCGGTCTTCCCCACCAACATCAACCGCATGGTCTTCAATCCGGCGTCCAACAAGCTCTATATCAGCCAGACTTTTACGGCCGTTGTCACCAGCCCAAATTTCTCCGGCACCGTGCCCGAAGTTGGCGAGGTCCTGTCCTTGAACGGGGATTCTCTGGCCACTCTGGCGACGATCCAGGCCACGTCCATGACCAACATTGGTGTGCCGCCATCCTCGCCTGATTCTCTTCTGGTGAATCCCGCCACCAACAAGCTGTACATTCTGTTCAGCCGCGGCATCACGGACCTGCTTCAGATCGTTGACGGCAACACGGACACGATTGTGAAACAGCCGACGTGCGACGCCACTGGCTGCCACAACGTGATAAGCGCGGGCATCGGCGCCATGGGAATCAATCCGCGCGACAACAGCATCTGGCTCTCTGCTGACACCACGCCAGGCGGCGCAGTTCCGTGCAATCCGGCAGGCACCGACCCCAGTCTCAGGCCTGTTCTTTGCCCATTCCCGCCGCAAAGCGTACTGTTCCGCATTGATGGCCTGACCAACAACTATGTGAATCAAGGCACGTTCTTCGGCACCGTCAGCTCCATCACGGCGATTGATCCCCTTACCGGCTTCATCTACGGCACGGCAACGAACCTGCCACTCACGGCCAATCCTCAGCCAGGGACGCTTCATACCATCGACTTCAAGACCGCATTCCTTGACCCTGTGAATCACGTGGCGAATTTGATTTCTATCGATGGTTCGAATCTGACTACCCCTGCCGGTTCAACCTTGTCCTGTGGAACAGTCCAGGCCGGGGTTCTCCAGAACCTGGGAATGGATTTGCAGGCCCGCAAGTTTTATTTCGGCTGCGACGGAACAGTGTCTACAAAGAGTTCAGTCATTGTTGCCACCATGGACCTCACGCCTCTCGCCGGCTCTCTGCCACCTGAATTCCGGGCTACGTTTGTGAGCCAGATTCCCACCGGCGCGCAGACGACTTTGCTCACCAACCAGGGCGAGGTTCTTCCCCGGCTGGATTCCACTCACAAGCTGGCCTTTGCGGACACACCGGAAAATCTGGTCGTCGTGTTTGATCCGGCCTCATCCACCTCAGTCTCTGTTCCGCTGATCAAACCAGTTGTGGTTCCAGATTTCATTCTCAACGTGAAGATTGCGGATACCCATGGAGCGCCCGTTGCCGGTGTACCCGTAAGTGTTGCCGGCGGCACAGTGAAAGCATCGGGCCTCACGGATGCCACCGGAACGTTCTCTTTCCCTGGTCTTCTGACTGGCGCCTACACCGTAAGCTTTGTTCCAACGGGATTGATTCCCCTGGGAGCAACGTCGCAGCTTGTGGGAGTGTCGGCTGACAGCACGACTACCTTTACGGTATTGACGGCCCCAGTCCAGATTGCCGCCACGGTAATCAAAATAGCGCAGACACCTGCCGCTTCTCTGGTTCCGGCATTTGTACAAATCAATCAACCAGCGCCCGCCGGCGGCGTGGTGATCGCCCTGAGCGCTTCCAACTTGAAAATCGCAAAGGTCCCGGCCACGGTCACCATTCCAGCGGGCCAGATCGTCGTTGGGTTCAATGTGCAAGTACTCGGCACGGGAGCAGCAGCTACCATCACCGTGTTGGGAACCTACACTGGACCGCTCGCACCTTTTGGTACCGCGGCGTCATCGGCTCCGCTGGCGGTCTTCCCCGTTGATACCCTGCATGTAACCAAAGCCACCTGGTCCAGGAGCACCGGTGAGATGGTGATCACGGCCACCAGTACGAATCCGGTTTCCACGGTTTCCGTAATTCTGTCTAACAACAGTGCCCAACTGGGGACCATGGTTGGTCTGGGTAACGGAAATTTCTCTTTCCAGACGACCTACACCAGCACCGTTCCTTCCGCTGTGAACCTGAAGAGCATCTTCGGGGGATCAACCGGACAAGGGCTAACCATCATTCCGTAAGCCGGATTCTTCCGGCGCAACAAAAGAAGAGGGCCCTCTGTCTGGGCCCTCTTTTTATTTCTTTAGTCTGTCACCAAACTTAAGTCTTGAAAACCGGACGCCATCGTATCTGCTTCAGCGCGCAGAAGCGTGTCGAGTTTTCGTTCCCGCCCGCCGGGCCCCGTCTACGGCTTGATTGGCTGCATTCCAGTAGGTTTGGTTGCCTCCGCTGGTTTGGCCGCTGGTGTCGGCGTGGGCGCCGCCGGTGCGAGCGTTCCCGGGGCAGGTGTTGGCGGTGGTACCGGAGGCATGTCCGCTTTGCTGAACCGCGGCAACATCTCGTCGCGCATGGCCAACTGATACAAACCTGCCGCAGCGACCATGGCCGCTTTCTTTACATCGTCTTCAATGATGCGTTCGTAGGTGTCCAGGTTGGTGTGCCAGGTGTCGTTGAAATATTCAATCGGGTCCTGGGCCATGCCAATGCCAGGCAATCCAGCTTGCGAGAATGACGTGGAGTCCGTACCGCCGGCGCGCCGGTTCTTGTTGGAGAGCACGCCGGCCACGCCGAGATCGGCAAACGGCGTAACGATCTGCCGCAAAATGTCGGCATCTTCCGGCGGACCAAACACGCTCAGTCCGCGCACGCGTCCGGTGCCGGAATCAATGTTGAATTAGCCATTGAATTTGGCGTATTCCGGTTTGGGATCTTCAAACGTGCCGAAGTGTTCTTTCACGTAAGCCTGTGAGCCAAGCAGTCCTTCTTCTTCACCGCTCCACAGCGCCACGCGGATGGTCCGGCGCGGCTTCACGCCCAGCGATTTCAAAATGCGCGCGGCTTCCATCATGATGGCGCAGCCGATCGCATTGTCCGTGGCTCCGGTAGCGGAGTGCCAGGAATCCAGGTGTCCGCCCAGCATCACGACTTCATCTTTTTTATCGGTGCCGGGAATTTCCGCCACGGTGTTGTAAGACGTCTTGCCTTCAGGAAAGAATTTGTTCTGGATGTTGAATTCCAGTTCCACGGGCGATCCATCGGCCAGAATACGTCCAATGCGGCTGAAGTCTTCATTGCGCAGCACGACATTGGGCACAACCTTGGCGGGATCGTAGGTGCGGTTCTGGAAAGCTCGAATATGGCCGTTGGTCATGTGCGCGTCGTTCAAGCGCATGATGGCGCCGTTGGCCAGCAGGAACTGGTCAATCTGTTCGTTGATCTGCGCCGGCGTGAGTACACCCGGCTCCGGCTGCGGCGGGCCTTGTCCAGCGCGCGGACCAAACTGCCCGGCGTTCGGGTTCTTGGGATCAAACCGCTCTGCTGCGGTTTTGTCCTCCATGCGGCGCGGCTGGACATCCATGACCACCGCCACCGGATCGGTCTTGCCCACCAACACCATCTTGCCTTTTACTTTGTCCTTGACCGTCGCAAAGTAAGCCGTCAGATCGTCCTGCTTCGGCTTCTCCGGCAGAACCATTTGAAACACCTGTCCTGTGATCGTACCGTTGGTGCCCGGCGTCCAGGCCACAACCTTGAACGTCAACTGGTCGTGGACGGGTGACAGCACATAGCCACTGGCGCGGTCATTCATCCAACCGGGATGGCCAAAATCCCACGGTTCCAGATGGCCGTTTTCAAAACCCCACTCTTTCATCTGTTTCACGGCCCACTCCGCCGCGGCTTTATGGTTGGGCGAGCCGGTCAGGCGCGGACCATAGATATCCGCCAGATAATGCATGGTGTGCATGATCTGCGAGTGGTTGTTCTCTTCCTGGCGGATCTTGTTGTTGATGTCAGGGTCAGCAGCGGTCTGCGCGGAAGCGGGAGCTTGCAACAAGGCAAGCCAGATAAACAAAACAAAGACAAACGAAGCAAAGAGACGGGACAAAGCGGCCATTCAGGGATTCTCCGGAGCATAAAGATAAAGGCAAGTTGCCGCAAAGTCCAATTCGGTGCGCATTAACCATGCAGGAACGCTGCCACGCATCTTGCTGATGCGGAAACTCGCCTGAAGTATAATTGCGCAGTCAGTCCATCCCCCGGATTCCATCAAAACAGGAGAACTTCATGTCCACGACACCTACGGGCGGTCCGCAAACGCCGGCAGCCATGCCTCCGGCAAAAAAATCAAATGCT
>JANXPR010000553.1 GCA_025357215.1 Acidobacteriaceae bacterium
GCGGAAGCGGAGATCGATAAGTTAATGCAGCAGCAACTGGTCACCATGCAGTACCGCGAGCGCAAGAAACTTTACGATCGCGTGCAGGAAATCATGGCGCGGGAAACGCCGGTAGTCTTTTTGGCGAGTCCCAACATCTTAGTCGGCATGCAGGAAGATTTGGGCAACGTGCGTCCGGCCGTGTTTGACAACTACATCATCTGGAACGCAGACGAAATTTTCTGGCGCAATGGGGCCCCGAAACACTAAATTGCATGGAAGATAACGCCAAAGAAATTTTAATACCGGCGCCTTCGGACTCCACCGCGGAAGACTCGCGGCTGGTGCAGGAATGCTTGAATGGCGATGAGAAGGCGTGGAACCGCCTCATCGAAAAGTACAAGCGCCTGATCTATTCCGTTCCGGTGAAATACCGCATGTCACCGGACGATGCCGCGGACATTTTCCAGAACGTCTGCGTCGATCTGTTTACCAATCTTTCCAAGCTGCGCAAGATCGAATCCCTGCGCTCCTGGCTGATCACCGTGGCCACGCACAAGTGTTTCCATCACAACCGGCAGCAGCGCTCGCAGGACGTGGAACTGGACGCCATGGAACAGGAAGTGGCGGAAGACATTGCGCCCGCTCCGGAGATGCTGCAGGAAGTGCAGGAAGAACAGGCGGTCCGTGACGCGATTGATAAGCTCACTCCGCGCTGCGCGCAGCTGGTAAAACTACTATTTTTTGAACAGCCGCCGGTTCCTTACAACGAAGTGGCGCAAAAGTTGGGGCTGGCCACCGGGTCCATCGGATTTATTCGCGGACGCTGCCTGAGCCGTTTGCAGAAAATCATGGCGGAGTTGGGCTTCTGATGGCCAACCATGCCAGCACGGGCGGAACTGCTCCCTGGATTACAGAACTTGCCACCACCCAGGAAGAAGACGCGCGGCAGTCGTTAGTCCAAAAACAGCCGCACCTGCTGAGCGCCGCCGCCGTGAACGAGCTTTATGACGCCGTGGTAATGCTGTCCCGCATTGATGTGCAGCAGGCGGAGCGGCTGGCCAAGAGCGCTGCCTGGATTGCCACGCAGATCGACGATCCGCTGGCGTCCGCGCAGAGCGCGCGCGCCGTGGGCCACGTGTTTTACCTTACGGGGAAACACCGTGACGCCATCCGCGAATACGAAAACGCGCTGGAAATCTTCAAGAAGCTGGACCGCAAGCTGGACGTGGCCCGCACCATCAACGGCGCTCTGCAAAGCCTGATTTATGACGGCCAGTATGACCGCGCTTTTGTTCTGGCGGCCCAGGCGCATGAAATCTTTGCTGCCCAAGGCGATAAACTTCGTTTGGCGCGCCTGGACAGCAACGTCGCCAATATCTATTACCGGCAGGACCGTTTTCGCGAAGCCCAGGAACTCTACGAGCGCGCGTACCAGGAGTTCCTGAACTGCGGCGAGCCCATGGACGTGGCCATTGTGCTCCGAAACCTGGCCGTGTGTTACATCAGCCTCAACGAATTTGAGCATGCGCAGGAGACCTACGAACTGGCGCGCCGGCATTGCCAGCAAAACAATTTCTCGCTGTTGGTGGCCGAAGCCGACTACAACATCGCTTACCTCCACTATCTCAAGGGCGAATACCTGAAGGCCATTGAGATGTACGACCAGACGCGGGCCTTTTGTCTTACGCTGGGCGATAAATACCACCAGGCGTTGTGCGATCTGGACCAGTCGGAAATCTATCTTGAACTGAATCTGACGGAAGGCGGAACGGAGCTGGCCCAGCTGGCTTTCCATTCGTTTGATCAGTTGGGCATGCGTTATGAAGCGGCCAAGGCGGCGACTTTTTCCGCCATCGCCATCAGCCAGCAAGGCCATCTGCGTCCGGCGCTAGCCATCTTTGATCAAGCCCGGGCGCTGTTCATGCAGGAACTGAACAGGCTCTGGCCCGCGCTGATCGACCTGTACAAGGCCCTGGTGCTTTACGAAGCCCGGCAGGACGATGAAGCCGAGGACCTGGCGCTCTCGGCGCTGGAGTACTTCGGTACGTCGTCATTGCCGGCCAAAGCCGCGTTGTGTGAGCTGTTGCTGGCCGCGATTGAAATCCGCGCCACCGACGCCGATGAAGCGCGCCGCTATTGCAGTTCCGCTCTTTCGCGGCTGCTGCACATTGAATCGCCGCTGATGTACCAGGCGTACTTCACGCTGGGCCAGGCGGAAGAGAGCAGCGGCAACGTTGAACTGGCGCGTCAAGCTTATGAAAAGGCCTATCACTGCCTTGAGGACCTGCGCAGCCATCTGGGCAAGGAAGAATTGAAGATCGCGTTCCTGAAAAACAAACTTACGGTGTATGAAGGCCTGGTGGTTACGTCCCTGGCCGTGCATTCGCGCGCGTGTACCGAGCACGATACGTTTGAATACATTGAACAGGCCAAATCCAGAAGTCTGGCGGACTTGATTGCCTTTCGTTCTTCTTCGCTGGGCGGCAAAGCCCTGGAGCAATCTCCGGCCGTGGCCCAGTATCGTGACCTTCGCCAGAAACTGAATTGGACGTATCACCAGATCGAACTGCTGGAGCTCAGTCCGGAAGGTGGATCGCATGAGCGCATCTATACCTTGAGGCAACAGAGCCGCGAGTACGAAGATTCGCTGGTAAAGGCTTTTTCCCAGGTGCAGAGCGCGGACCGTGACTTTGCCAATCTGCAAAGCGCCAAGACCGTTTCCGCGCGTGAAGTACAGCGAATCCTGCCGGCCAAAACGCAGTTGCTGGAATTCTACGCGGCGCGCGACCAGTTCTACATCTGCCTGGTGTCTCGCGACAAGCTGAAGATCATGCCGGTGGCCAACGTCGGGGCTGTTCGCGAAAAGCTTCGCCTGCTGCAACTGCAATTGGCTAAGTTCCGCCTGGGTGACGACTATCTTCGGCCACGGGAAAAATCGATGTTCCAGGCGGCGCAAGCCCACCTGGAAGAACTCTATCAACTGCTGATTGCTCCCATCCGAAGCCAGTTGGTGGAAGAAAACCTGGTCATTGTGCCGCACAGTTTTTTGCACTACCTGCCGTTCCATGCGCTGGCGGAAGGCGGTCGCTACCTGATTGACGATTTTTCGATTTCCTACGCTCCCAGCGGCAGCATTTTTGCCATTTGCCAGGAAAAGACCCGAGCCGCAGGTCCGGACCAGACGTTGGTGCTGGCCGTCCCCGATGCGCGCGCTCCTTATATAGAGGAGGAAGGACGCTTTGTTGCCGAAGCCATGCCTGGCTCCAAGTTGTTTCTGGGCACGGAGGCAACCGAAGAGCGTCTGCGGACTTTTGGGTCGCAAAGCCGTTATATACACATCGCCACGCATGGCTATTTCCGGCAGGACAATCCGATGTTTTCGTCCATACGGCTGGGGAATTCACTGGTGAGTCTATTCGATCTTTACCAACTGGAATTCAACGCGGAATTGGTGACCTTGAGCGGATGCGGTACCGGC